>JACRAV010000390.1 GCA_016213305.1 Candidatus Zixiibacteriota bacterium
AACCGGGCGAACGATACGTATGAGTCGCGGGGCGAGGCGATGGCCGCCGATCTGGCCGATTCGGTCACCCCCGACAAGGTGAAACGGTTCCGCGAGACGATCATGGATTTGCGCAAGGACCCGAAGTTTTACGACAAGATTCAGGCGCGGATGGATTCGGTGTACGGAACGATTCTGCCCGGGTACGGCCCCGGCGCGCAGGAGAGTGTCGAGAAGAACGACGCCATTTATTTTATCATCGGTCCTGAAAAGCAGTTCGAGTCGTACGAGAACTATTTGCATCAGGTCGAGGGTGATTTCGATATCCAGCGGCTCTATCCGCGCGATTTCTGGATCACCCGGCCGGTGCCGAATGAGCCGGGGATCTGAGTCGAATCGAATTCAAGTATTGAACGGCCGCCGGGCGCAAATCCTGCGGCCGTTTTCTTATGCCGAACGCGCGGGAAACTGGGGGGAACACTCTATTTTTCACTTGACACACCCTCAGCACACACCGTATTTTGGACTCGTTCACCGCCACACGTACCGCCGACCGGTTTTCCACCTCGCGGCCGCACATTTTCGGGAGGGTGTATGAAGCACTCATCAATGTACGTCGGACTTGCGCTAACGCTGGTACTTCCGGCGATGTTGTCGGCTCAGGGCGTGGTCTGGGATACGATCTCCACGGGTTGCATACGGCTGGTGGTTGGCAACAACGGTGAAATGGGGCATAACGGGATCGGCCGAGCGAACATGGATTACGTGGCGTTCGGCGGTGATTGCGACACGACAGCGACGGTCTATCTGCGGAGCGGGGGGCCGTTTGTCATTCGATACGATGGCTCAACGTACATATACTCAAGCGCCCTCCGGGGGAACGCCGCCCACGGCTTCACGGCGACCGCGCTTATGTCCCGTTTTTCGTCGCCGGGGTATTCCGGACTTTCAACAGGCGTTCTCCTGAACAAGGACTCGACGATCGGGGTGCAGGTATCCTACTACGCTCCCACGGCGGGTGGCGACGTTTGCAAGTTTATCATTCAGAAGACAGTCTTTACCGGCGGGCCGGTTGTTCCTCCGTACAGTTGGTATATATTCGGCCAGTTCGTGGATTGGGATATTCCCTCGCAGGTGCCGTCGTTCAATACGGCTGAAGCGCTTCCGGCCAGGAGACTGAATTATCTGCAGGGGACAGGACTGTCCAGCTCCGGTTGCCCGCCGCATACGCGGAGAATCGCCGCGGGGATCAATCTCAGTTATCGGGGCACGTGGGGTTACAATGACAGTTGCTTAGTCTCAGGTGTCGGCAACGGTCCGGTATTCAGAGCTGATTCACTCGCGTCGTATGAGGCACTATCAAATTCGGACGCGGGCAAAGCGGTGTGGACCCGGCTCAACAGCGGTCTGCCCCTCCCCGCCGGCCAACTTGACCTGGTGGGGTCCAGCTTATTCTCGTCCTATCATCTTCCCGTAACCGCCTATTCGGCCTTGATCACGATTAACGACGGCGACACCGCCGAACTTCGCGCCGTGGCCGACGCCGCCCGCAAATGGCACGCCGATCATCTCCGGCCCGGTTGCCCGAACCTGGTCTCCGCGTGTTGTCTCGAAAACAGCAACGACGGGAGAACCGGCAATGTTGACTGCGATCCGTACGGCGGGGTGGACATCAGCGACCTGTCGAGAATGATCGACTACCTGTTCCTGGAGGGTGGGCCATTGTGTTGCGTAGGCGCCGCGGACTTGATCTGGGACGACAATGTTGATATCGCCGACCTGACCGATCTGATCGACTACCTGTATATCAGATTCAGTCCCACGGCGCCGTGCCGATAGCAGAAATCGGGGTGGCCGGGCGGATCAGCCCCCACCTCTTTCATTGACAGACCGGTCGATATCGATTATTTTCAGGCATATTCGGTTTTGGCCTCCTCACAAATTGGGCCAATGCCGGTCACGGTTACCTACAGTTGCTATATTGATGTCGATATATATCTATGTCCGTGGGAAATGTGCATTCCGAAACGATTCGGAAAATCAAATCACGCGAAAGGGCAGTGACGTGAAACAAGCGTTAACAATTATTCTGGTCGCCGGGGCGATAGTCCTGCTGGGAAGTGTTTCGGCGAACGCCCGGTCTCCGTGGGACGAGCCGGCACCCAAGATCGATCCGGTAACCGGCAAGATCATGACCTACAGCTTTCCGGTCCGGCGCGCCGAGCGGGTCGGTTTTGAAGACCTCACCCAGTTGAACGATCCGGCCGGTCAGGGCGGAAGAACCGAACGAGTCTCGCTGGGAAGCGCGACCTCGCCCACCGGCGCCGCGACTTCGCCCGGAGTAGTAATTGACAACAGCTATATGGACGACCAGTACCGCCCCGCGGGGGGACGGATGGTCGATTTCCGGGGCAAACCGTACATTCACTTCGCCTATTCCGACGCCGGATCGCCCACGTCAACGTCACGCTACGGGTACAACATCTACGATCCGATCACGGGAAGCTGGCCCCGCGGGGCCGCGGCCGGATGCGAAATACAGGTATCGACCGATGTCGGCTCGTGGACGGTGCTCGACGTCAATTCCAAAGGGAATGTGGTTCTGGGGGGGGACGACAATTCGAGCGGCGCGATGGATAACCATTTCTATTACCAGACGATTAAATTTTCCTGCAATTTCGGGGTCGGCTCGGTTATCGACTCCTCGCAGTACAACGACTATTTCCTGAACAAGACCTACCAGCTACACCACCCGCGTATCGAGGTCCAGGAGTGGGCGGGGGACACGATCGTGCACGTGGTCGCCACCGAGAGCAACTACTCCCCCAACCCGCCGCCGGCCGACGTCTTTGTTCAGAACACGGTAAATTACTTCCGCAAGATCGGCACCACCAACGGTTCCGGCACCTGGCTTGGGCCGGTGTCGATCGACACCTGCCGGTTCAACGCCATACCAAGCATTTCCGCGTCGCGGGTGTCGCCCAAAGTCGCGGTGGCCTACTGCCATTATTCGCCGACCGGGTTCACCTACCGCCAGCGCAACGATATCGACATCTATTATAGAATGTCGGATAGTGTCGGTCTGTCGTGGAATCCGCCGGTGAATATCACCAACTACCCGCGGAATGTGGCTTCGTACACCGGTTTCACCGAAGCCAAGTGCTTTTTCGATGGTCAGGGGTTCATTCACGTAATCTGGTACGCCCGCCCGGTGATTGCGAATGTATATAGCCACCCGGAGTTCTTCTGGGATGACCTGCAATCATCAATCTTCCACTGGTCCAACCGGACCAATTCGATCGCCAAGGTGCACAACGCCGAGTGGGGGCTGGACGCCAACCAGTATGTCTGCGGTTTCGGCTCGCCCAATGTGTCGTATGTGGGGTATATCGACGTCTCGGAGTGCGATGGGCGGTTGTACATGGTTTTCAGCCAGTATTGCAATTATTTCGGCAATGACGCCATCCCGTCGGCCCCGGCCAATATCGACGACTGCGCGAGCGGTTTCACCCAGCGGTTGTACGCCGCCAACGGCGAGATTTTCATGTGTGTCTCCAACGATCTGGACGGTACGCTCTGGGATGCGGCGCGCAACCTGACCCGCACCTATACCCCGAAGTGCGACTCGGCCGGATTCGGCGGGCTGTGCATGAATGACACCCGCGCCACCATGTCGCGGTATGGGATGGATATCAGCAGTTACGACACGAACGGCTTCCCGGTCTCCCTCATCTGGCCGGGGACCGAAAAGGTTGACCCGACCCCCTCGCCCGGATCGTACAGCGGCAATAAGTTCCTCCATTTGTTCTATACCGAGGATCACTATCCGGCCCCGGGGTGGCGCGGCGCTTCGTACAACAAGATCACGCTCAACCCGCTCAAGTGGGCGCGTCTGGCGTGCGTGAACCCGGTCAGCGCCCCGCAGATTTTATACGCGCCGAATGTGATCGGCTACCCCGATTTTGTCCATCATGGCGTGGCCCGGACCTACCCGATTGTCGTGACCAACGAAGGGAACGCCCCGCTACACATCACGCAGATCGGCGGAGTAAGGCAATCGGCCACATCGTCAAGCTGGCTGGGGACATCGGTCACCTCGCTGACGGTGCCGGCGGGAAGCCCGAACACGGCGTCGTTCGACCTGTATCTCAACGATGGCGGCGCGATCAATTCCCCCGGAACGGTGGTGGCCCTGAATGGATATGTCTATATGAAATCGGACGCCAAAGCGCCGCGCGATTCGGTCGTCCTGCTTATCACCAATTTCCTTGTGGCCGACACGGTTCAGGCGCTGGTGTGGGACACCGTTTCGACCAATTGCGGGGTGCGGCTGATCGTCTCGAACAATGGCGACATGGGGAAAAACGGGTACAAGAAAGTGAATATGGATTTCGCGACGCTGGCCGGCGAGTGCGACACGGCGGCTATCGATGGGGCGCTGGTCTATCTGTATGACGGCGGGCCGATTGTGGTCCGCGAAGTCACCCC
>JACRAV010000393.1 GCA_016213305.1 Candidatus Zixiibacteriota bacterium
CCCGGGCATCGTCTCTCCCCCGTATCCAGAAAATAAACCTGGCCTGCTGAGTGTTTGGGCTTGGCCGGTAACGAAACGCGTCATACAGCGAATCGCGGGTATTGGGTATCCAGCCGGTTATTCCGTTCTTGGAGCTGTCGGCAATCACGTTGAACGTGGAATCGTTCGCAAACAACGGATCGTCAATGTTCAGAATCGTATCGAGACGGCCGTATATGTTGGCCACGGTAATCGTGTCAACCGCCAGATTCACGCAGGTGGCGATATTGGTGTCGGCAAAATACTGGGTGTCGCAGAACTGCAACGTATCATGGTTTTTGAGGAGAAAGACCCGCGCATCCCGGGTGACAAACGCGACCCGGCGGAATTGCTTCTCGAGGTCCAGGAATTTGACCGAATCAAATGGTCCGTACAAACGCCACTGGAACTCAAACGGCGGCGGTTCGGTCGGATAGTCCAGAATGTCGGTGGCAGACCACATCAATCGTATGCCGGTGGCGATTCCCCCCGGTTCAACCGCGTCGATAAAAGGAGTCTTCAACGAATCGAAGCCAAGGATTCGGGTCGATGGCGGATTGTTGTTTCTCTGAAAACGACGGTAGGCGAGATTGGAGAGCGTTCCATCGTTATCGATCGCCTGCACAAACACCCACTGGGGAACATAGACCCGCACCGGATCGCTCAGTTCGGCCGTCAGGGGCACAATGACGCTGGTCTGTGGTTGGCCGGCCTGCGGATCGACGTGCAAAAAGGTCCAGGCGGAATCATTGAAGGCCAGCAGAATCGGCGAATACTCGCCCACAATCGAGGCGATCATGGAATCGGGCACGACGGCGAGCGTGTCGTTACCGGTCCGGCCAATCGCCTTCAACAGCGATGTCTGCCGGATGACATGGTAGCGGTACGAGACCACCTGGCCGTCACGATCCTGCCCCACCCAGTACATGTACGGGTTGGTCGAAAACCGCTGGTCCTGCGGCGGAACATTGACGAACCAGACGATGGGCGCCTGATTGTCAACATGGGTTCCGGTGACTCGTTTGCATCCGCCGAGCCACGCCGTCGCCAGTACCAGCGTGCACCCCAAAGCCAGGGCGCCCCAAAACCCGGAACGGGAAGTTAACTTGCTATTCATGTATCTTCTATTCCTTCCCTTAGAACGCCACACCAACGCTGAAGCGAGGCACATTGGTCAAGATGCCGAAGTCCTGATATGAGTAGTCGAACTTCATTTCCCCCTGCTTGCCGAACGGTATGCGAAGTCCGGCTCCGAAAGTCAGGCCGTCAACGTCATAGTTCAGCCGCTCGCCGACTCTCAGCACCAGCATGTTCTTGTACGCGTATTCAAGACCGGCGTTGTATTTTTCCAGATTGTCGGACGGGTGCGCGCCCTCGGCCGCGAAGGTCAGAAAGTGATCGCCCTTCTCGATGAGATTAATCGCTCCCCCGAACCTGAAGTTGATCGGGAGTGGCGCCGGCTTCCGCACGAACTTGAGGTCCGGCCCGAAGTTCGAGATAACCATGGCCAGCTTGAACCCGCGATAGCCGCTGTCGTACATGGTGCCGACGTCCGCCGACCAGCCGTTGGCCGTCATATCCAGATAGTACATCCCGATATATCGGAGCGTCAGGCCAATCGAAAATCGGTCGGTCAGATACCGTGCGTATCCGGCGGTCATCGCAAAATGCTGGGCGGTGAATTCCCGCCCGGTACCGAGGCCATGACCGTAGGTGGTCTCCGTCATCTTCCCCGAGTTGAGCGAATAGGCGGCAAAGCCGAGCACCCCGCCCACCGATTCAACCGGCAAGCCGAAGGCGCCGAAGAAGTAATTGATATCGGCCGGCATCTTGATATACGACGCCATCGCCTCCGGACCCATCAGCGACGTCAGTCCGGCCGGATTGTAATACACGGCGGAGATATCATTGACGACGGCGGCATACGCCTCACCCATCCCCATGGCCCGGGGGGATACGCCTATCTCCAGGAACTGGGCGCCTGTGGTTCCCACTTTGGCCTGGCCCAGCGCCGAATCTGAACCGGCGGTCAACAACAGCGCCGTCGCCAGCATTCCCCCCATAAGGAGTTTGCCGACGAATCCGCGGCCTCGACCAGCCGATCTTGTCTCTATTTTCTGCATCCTATTCCTCGTCTATATTCCTACTCACACATTTGCGCATTCATCAGGGGCATCAGATGCTCAGTTGCAATCCGATCTTGACCTGTCGCCCGAAGTCCCAGTGCCCGGGGTTCTGATCGTAGGGCGTGCCGCCGAATACGGAACGGCTCTGGAGCTGTTCGGTGTCCGGACGAAGGGTCTTGGGGCTGATATAATTGACGTTGCGATTATCAAAGAGATTTTCAATCCAGAGGTTGAAGACGAAATCGGACCCGGCCAGCCGGAAATCCTTCTGGAATCGCACATTGAAGAAGGCGGTCGCCGGATACCGCATCGAATTGCGCTCGATATCCTCGGTCCCCGCGGTGGCGATATTGGGAGCCGACTTGTCGGGGGTGAACGGCCGACCCGACTGGATATCCGACTGAATCGAGAGCGACCAGCCATTGATGATCGGAATGCCGAACAGACGCGGCTTGACCGTATTCGGAATCAAGATCTGCACTTCGGTCTTTAATGAATGCCGGATATCGTTGTCCAGCGGCGCCTCGGAGAGCGGCTCGCGGGACAGATAGAACTCCTCAAGATACCGGGTGTTGGTCTGCGAGGCCTTGCCGTAGGCAAAAGCATAGGTGTAGCTGAGCGATCCGTTCACATATCCGCCCGAGCGTTTTTCGACGGTCAATTCAAATCCGCGGCTCCGGCCATAATCGGAGTTTCGGTACCGCTGGACATACAGCCCGCTCTCCTCCAGCGCCTTGGCGCTGTTGATCTTGTTAAACTCGTCCTTGAAGTACCCCTGAATATCAACCGAGTAACTCTCGCTCATCGCGTACTTCACGCCAAACGAATACTGAATCGTCTTCTGATAGTCGAGGTTCGGGTTGCCGACCACGTCATTCTGGTTGGCCGACGCCGTATTTCGCTGATACATGTACAACAATTGCGGCTGTTGGAAGAAGTGACCGTAATTGAAGTACACCTTCGCCTTGTCCGAGATCGGGTACGAAAATCCGATGCGCGGCGAGAACTTCTGACGGTCGCCGAGAATCGTGCCGCCCCGATCGTCATTCCTCAGCGTGAGGGCCAGGTCCTTGGTGTCCTGAAGGAAGTAATCCCACCGGACGCCCAGCGTGGCGATCATCGAGCCGTACTCCAGCTGGTCGCGGAAGTAAAACGTTCCGGAAATCGGCTGATACTGGAAGAAATCGCGAAACGCGCCGCGATCCTGATACGGCCCGCCGTCCAGACGTCCCAGGTACGCAACGTATGGTTGCAATATGTCCTGAAACACCAGATCGTCTTTTTGAACCGCAAACCCGGCCTTGAGCTGGTGCGGCCCCATCTGACGGTACCCCTTCACTTCGGCTCGATACGTCTTGATCGTACGCCGTTGCCACCTCATATCCGCGTCATGCTGGCCGGGGCTGAGGAAAGAGGCCGACGTCCCGTAATCGTATATCCCGTTGCCGTTGTTGTCGGCGAAGGGTTCGCCGGGATCATACTGACCGTTGCGAACATCGAAAAGACCGTTGCCGTTGCGATCATAATACGGTATCCCCGGAGTCCATACCAAAATGTCCGGCCCGTCGTACTTGCCGTTATGATTGAGGTCCTGATTGATCGCCGGATCGGTCGAGAACACGAACTGGTCAATGCCCGCATCATACCGGCCGTTGGCGTTCAAATCGGTGAACGGCTCGCCAATGATCGAGTCCCCGTCGATATATGGTTCGGCAATCCTGCGGTCCACCCGGCTCACCCGGTCGTCATCAAGTTTCCCGTTGCCGTTCTTGTCCTGCAGAAGGTCGCCCGAGTCCCAGACGCCGTTGCCGTTCAGGTCGATAAAAGGCTCGCCTTCAAGACTGTCCCGTATGGCGTTGTGATTGAACTGAAAATTGGTCGCAAACTGCCCGCCACCCTGGATATTCGGCAGACTCAGATTGCGTTCTCCGAAAGTGTACGCCGGGCCGTTGAAATCGGTTCCGTACGACATCGAATCCGGGAAAAGATTGATCAGCGGCTCCGGAGGATCGTAGATGCCGTTCCGGTTGCGGTCCGTATAGGTCTCGTAATCGGTCTCGAACGGAATCTGGTCCGGATTCAGCCCCAATCCCGGATGCTGGGGGTCGCCCGGCTGGACCGTGCCCGTGAAACTCAGATAAGACAGGATCGCTTCGTAGTTCATGTCCTTGTTGACCGCGTGACTCCATTCGAACGAGTAGGTATCCCGCCGCTGGGTCTGCACCGGCACGGCGGCCGAACTGTAGCGATAGTACCAGTTGAAGTTGCTGAAATTATAATTCATCCGCTTGTACGAAAATACCGCCTTGATATTCTGCTGGGGACGGAACTTGAAGTTGGTCTGAAGATTGTACTGGTTCTTCAGCCGGTCCGGGACTTTTATGCCGAGCAAATTGAAATAACCGAAATTCCGGCGCGTGGATGGCGAGTCATACCGCCAGAATTGATAGACGTCGTCGTTCTGATCCATCTCGAAATAGACATAGTACGTGAACTCTTTCTCGCGAAGAAACGTCAGGCCGAAAGCCGGCAAAATCTTGGTGGTCAGGATCGGGTCCGGGCCGGACAGGATGAACTGATAGTTATCGTTGTTCCGCGAGTATTTGTTCAGCGACTTGTTGCCGAAATCGTCGGTGAGGAACCGCATGCTGAGCTTGGTGTTGTCTTTGTTCCCTGTTTGCGAACGGATGTTCACGATACCCGACAGCGCGTTGCCGTATTCAGGGTCGAATCCGTCCTTGATGATCTGGATTTCCTGAATCGAACCGGACACCAGCGTCAGGTTCGCGCCGGTCTGACCGGAGCCGCCCAGCGGATCATTGATCGGAACGCCATCGACAATATACGCAACTTCACCCGCGCGACCGCCGCGTATGAAAACTTCGCCGCTCGACGTGGTTTGCACGCCGGCCACCTGGCGCAAAAGGTTATCGACGTTTTGAACCGGCTGGGTTTTGATCTTCGCGGCATCCACCGAAATCAGACTTCCGGTCTGGGTCTTGTTGATAATATCCTGCGTACCGGTGATGACGATTTCCTGCCCAGTGACCGCCTGTGTGACCATGCCCTGGCTCACTTCAGTGGTGAAGTCCACCCGGACATTGACGCCGGTAACTTCCACCGTGCTGTATCCCACCGATGAAATGACCAGGGTGTAGGTACCCGGTTCAACCCGGGGAATAATATATTTCCCTTCAATATCGGTCAGGCCGCCGATCTTGGTACCCTTGATCAATATGGAAACGCCGGGAAGGGGCTCTTTCTTTTCCTTATCGGTGATCGTTCCCTTGATCTGTCCGAACGAACCGGCGAGTACCGATCCTGCACCGACAGCCAACAGCCCCCACAGAACGACGCCAATCTTGACGAACCCGTTAACGCGAAAACCCATCTCAGTCCTCCTCAACCCAGCCGCGGGCGAACTGCCCGCGCACTCTGGAGCCACGATCGTCGTGGTGATGATATTCTCAAAAGTCCTGCGGACGAAGAGTCACCTTCTGCGAACCTGCCAGAGGCAGATTCCCCGACCGCGTACAACCTCTATTCTCAACCCTATCATTTACCGACAGTTACCGTCAAAAACGGCAATTGCCATTCCGCGAAAATACCCGCC
>JACRAV010000395.1 GCA_016213305.1 Candidatus Zixiibacteriota bacterium
ACGATCGACCGGCTCCTGCTGTATTGCTATCACTACGATCCGGCCGCCAAGGGGTACGTACTGTTTGCGCAGAATATCATGAAATTGGGCGGAGGAATAACGGTGGCGGTTCTGGCGGCGCTGCTCTGGGTGCTGTGGCGGCGGGAACGGCGTCTGCGCCGGTTGCGCATACCGCCGATCGCACCGACAACCGCAGGTCACAGGTAAGGGTTGACAAGCGTTATGGATACCACCGCCGGGTTCTGGCTCCCAGGTCAATTTTCGACGATATCCTCCGATGTTGACGGGCTGTTCTATTTCATTTACTACTGTAGTGTTTTCCTGTTCGCGCTGGTCGTGACGGCCATGACCTATTTCGCCATTCGGTACCGGCGGCGCGGCGGCAAGGTCGGGTTGACCTCCGGCTTCACCCACAACACCACCATGGAAATCTTGTGGAGCGTGATCCCGGCCATTCCGATTGTCGTGGTGTTTGTATGGGGATCGAAAACCTTCATGCGGATGCACGCCATGCCGGGGAATGCCGTCGAAATTAAAGCGACGGCGCAAAAATGGTTCTGGTCGTTCGATTATCCCGAAGGGGCCTCGAGCGTCAATGAGCTGATCGTTCCGGTGAACAAGCCGGTCAAGCTGACCATGTCGTCGCAGGACGTGATCCACAGTTTCTTCGTCCCGGAATTCCGGGTCAAGCAGGATGTTCTTCCCAACCGGTACACCCAGCTCTGGTTTCAGGCCGTCGCCAAAGGAAACTTTGACTTGTACTGTGCCGAGTTTTGCGGCAAGGGGCATTCGGAAATGCTCGGCAAGGTCCGTGTGGTGAGCGATACCGAATTCGTGAGATGGATGGACGAGCAGAACAAACCGCCGGCCGGGATGTCGCTCGAGGATTTCGGCGCCCAGCTGTACAAGTCGAAGGCCTGCGCCACCTGCCATAGTGTCAATGGAACCCCCGGCACCGGCCCGACGTTCATGCAGATGTTCGGCCACGAGGTGCTCCTGGCCGACGGGCAGAGGGTGATCGTCGATGAGAATTACATACGCGAATCGATCCTCGATCCCCGGGCGAAAATCGTCAACGGGTATCAGCCGGTCATGCCGACCTATCAGGGCGTGATCAAGGATCGCCAAATCGACGCGCTTATCGCGTATCTGAAGACCCTGGCCAAATAGGAGATTTACGTGACTACCGCCGACACCAGCTACCTGCACGAACCCAGGGGACTCAAATCCTGGCTGTTGACGCTTGACCACAAGCGGATCGGCGTCATGTATCTGATCGCCGTGATGTCGAGGTTCCTCATCGGCGGCCTGCTGGCGCTGTTGGTCCGCACCGAACTGCTTCATCCGGCCAAGGACATCATGGGCGCGGAAACGTACAACCGGATGTTCACCCTCCACGGCGCCATCATGATCTTCCTGTTTATCATCCCGTCGATTCCGGCGGCCATCGGCAATTTCATTCTGCCGCTGATGATCGGCGCCAAAGACGTGGCCTTTCCGCGGCTCAACCTGTTGAGCTGGTACCTGTACGTCTTCGGGGCGTTGTTCAGTATCTACTCGATCGTCACCGGCGGTATCGACACCGGCTGGACTTTCTACACGCCGTACAGCACCAGTTCGAATACCTCGGTGGTGTCGATTACCACCGGCGTCTTCATTCTCGGATTTTCATCGATCTTCACGGGCCTCAACTTCATTGTCACCGTGCACAAGCTTCGCGCTCCCGGCATGGGCTGGTTTCGGATGCCGCTCATGGTGTGGGGATTGTACGCCACCGCCATTGTCCAGGTGCTGGCCACGCCGGTGCTCGGCATCACGCTGGTTCTGCTCGTCCTGGAGCGGCTGTTCGGTATCGGGATCTTCGACCCGGCCATGGGGGGCGATCCGGTGCTGTTCCAGCACTTCTTCTGGTTTTACTCGCATCCGGCGGTCTATATCATGATTCTGCCGGGGATGGCGATTATCAGCGAACTGGTCACCACCTTCTCGCATCGCCACATCTTCGGTTACAAAGCGGTCGCCTATTCCTCGCTGGGGATCGCGTTTCTCGGTTTTCTGGTCTGGGGACACCATATGTTCACCAGCGGCCAGTCGGAGACCGCCTCGGTGGTCTTCTCGTTTCTGACCTTCTTCATCGGCATCCCGTCGGGGGTGAAAATCTTCAACTGGCTGACCACGCTGTACAAGGGGCAGATCAGTTTCGAGGCGCCGATGCTCTACACGCTCAGTTTTCTGTTTCTGTTCACCATCGGCGGACTGACCGGGATATTTCTCGGCGCGCTGTCGGTTGACGTGCATCTGCAGGACACCTACTTCGTCGTGGCCCATTTCCATTATGTGATGATGGGCGGCGCGGTGATGGCCATGCTGGGCGGTCTGCACTACTGGTGGCCCAAGATGTTCGGCAAGATGTACAGCGAGTTCTGGGCGCGGATATCCGCCATTCTCGTCTTCGTCGGTTTTAACATGACCTTCTTCACGCAGTTCATCATGGGGACGCGCGGCATGCCCCGCCGGTATTACGCCTACTCGTCGCAATTCACCGGTTTGCACGGGTTTTCTTCGGTCGGGTCGTATGTGCTCGGACTGGGTTTTCTGATCATGGTGATCTACATGATTCACTCGCTGTTCAAAGGCCGACAGGCCCCGGCCAATCCGTGGGGCGGTCTGACGCTCGAATGGCGGACCAGTTCGCCGCCGCCGGTGCATAACTTCGACACCCAGCCGATTGTCGAACACGGCCCGTACGATTACGACACCGTACACGTGGAACCGGGG
>JACRAV010000398.1 GCA_016213305.1 Candidatus Zixiibacteriota bacterium
CGGGTCCTGACGCAAGAACGAGCGCAGAGCGGCCGCAAACGTCAGGCCGATATCCGATCGCACCGCCACCTGGTTGATCCCTTCGAAGTTGAATTCGACCGGGTCCTCGGCCGTCATGATATTGACGTCGATTGTATTTATCTGCGCCAGCGCCGAATACAGCGTCGTCGTTTTACCCGAACCGGTCGGACCCGTGACCAGAATTATGCCGTACGGCTCGTGAATGCCGGCGTCGAACTTCTTGAGGTCCTGCTCTCGAAATCCCAGCTTGGTCATGTCGACTTTGAGCGCCATCGGATCCAGAATACGCATCACGACCTTCTCGCCGTAAATCAGAGGAAGCACCGAAACGCGAAGATCGACCGTTCGCCCGCCCACCTTGACCTTGATGCGTCCGTCCTGCGGCAGGCGCCGCTCCGAAATGTCGAGATCCGCCATGATCTTGAGTCGCGACACGATCGCGGACCGGTATTTGTAGGGTAACGGCGCCATTTCGCGAAGATCGCCGTCGATGCGGTAGCGGACCCGGATTCGCTTCTCATAGGTCTCGAAGTGAATATCGGACGCCCCCATGCGGATCGCTTCGGAGATGATCGAATCGACCAGCTTGACCAGCGGTTTGTCCTGAATCGCCGACAGAAGATCCGATTCGTTGACCGTCTCTTCGGTCTCGACGACTTCAAGCCCTTCCTCTTCCAGCCCCTTCACCATCTCGCTGAGCTGATTCGAGGTGCCGTAGTACAACTCGATGGCCTTCTCGATGGCCTTTTCCGGCGATATCACCGGCTGAACATTGCATCCGGTGATGAACTTGACGGCGTCGAGAACGTAGATATTGTTCGGATCGCTGATCGCGACCATCAACACCTTGTTGATCTTCGAAATGGCAACGACTTTGAACTTGCGGGCGATATCAAGCGGAATCAGCTTGACGATCTCCGGATTCAGCTCGACGTCCGAAAGACGGAGCGCCCCGATCTTGAGATGTTTGCCGACAAATGTGGCCAGCTCGTCTTCAGACGCCACCGCCCCCATCTGGATCAGGACCGACTCAAACTTCTCCTTCTTTTCCTTGGAGACTGCCAGCGCCTTGTCGGCCTGCGCCTGAGTTATCTTGCCGGCCTGAACTAATATGGTGCTCAGTTCTGTGGACATTGCTCTCCCCAACGGATACGCCGTCCGGGGCTCCCGCCCCGACCCGGACACCTCCGCCGATCAATCCTGAAAAATGTCGTCCAACTTCTGCTGGGCGCTGTCGGCCAGCTCGTGCGATATCTGCGGCTTATTGCCCGCTTTGACCTTGACGTCGTCGAACACCTTGGCCAGTTCGGTCGAGGTCTCCTTGGCGTACAGGCGCACCATGCCAATGGTGGTGCGGTCGTCGAATATGACCACCAGAATCGACCGCTCGCCGACGATTGTCATGTGGATGTGGTCCTTCTTCCCCTGATGGAAGAGCACCGAAAATTCCGGTTCACCCACCAGCCGCGCAATCTCCTTGGTCGAGGCGAACGCTCCGGCCAGCAGGGCCGCCAGCGCCGTGGTGTCCAGCGAATGCGTGAATCCTTGCCGCGTGATCAGATGCCCGTCCTTGTCCACCAGCAGGGCGCATTTGGCCTCGGAACCCTTCAGCATCTTTGCCAACAGCGCGTCGATTCGGACTACTTCTTCCTCGTAGATGATAAACGTATCGTCAGACATGTTCTTCCTCCAAAAACTCTACTTGTTACCGAATAAACGCTTCAGAAAGCCGGGCTTGTTATCTTCCTGACGGCGTCGAACCGACGGCGCCATCTGCGGGGCAGACCCTCCCGGCTTGGGATCCGCCTTCGGATCGCCCGATGAAGGCGCTGATTTGTCCGGAGTCTGCACCGCCTTCGAGCGATCAGCACCGGAATCCTGGACGGGTGTCGCTGGGCGTGGCTCGACGGTTTCCTGCGATCTGCTTCCCGGATACGGGCGCGGGTGCGCCGGCATCGATGATGGCGGCGGTGCGACCGCCTGCCGAGTCGACGCATCGGCTACCGGAACTGGTCGCGCGGCCGCGACCACGGTTGACGCTGGGGTCGGTGCCGGTTGGCGTACGGGCGCCGATGCCGGAGGCGCCGCCGCCGCGCGATCCGACGGATACGCAGGTGTCACCGGCACAACCGGCTCCGCCACTGTGACCGCTTTGGGCTGGGCTGAAACACTCGACTGGGCGCTCACCGGTCTGGGGGCCTGCGCGCTCTTGGCCTTGTCAAGCACCAGCTTGATCACCAGCTTAAGAGTGTCAAACACCCCATTGCCGATATGGGCCGACGCTTCAAAATGAGGTAGGCGCCGGGGATTCAGACGGGCATTCAGCGCCTCGACCGTCATCACACCCGGAAGATCCCGCTTGTTGTACTGGATCACCATCGGCAATTCGTCCAGCTTGTACCCATATTCCGTGAGGTTTTCCTCGAGATTGGTCAGCGACTCGATATTCTCATCCATCTTGTCCGGCTGGCTGTCCGCCACGAACACCACGCCGTCTACGCCCCGCAGAACAAGCTTGCGTGTCGCGTTGTAGTACACCTGCCCCGGCACCGTGTATAACTGGAACTTGGCCGTGAAGCCGTTGATCGTGCCAATGTTGATCGGCAGAAAATCGAAATAAAGAGTCCGGTCCGCTTCGGTTGCCAGCGAAATCAGCTTGCCGCGCGTGTTCTGCGGTACTTTCGCGTGCACATATTGCAGATTGGTGGTCTTGCCCGACAGGCCGGGACCATAATACACGATCTTGCAACTTACTTCGCGGGCCGAATAATTAATCGAAACCATGAGTACGCTCCTGATATCCCTGACTGTCCTGCCTCAGCTGGCCACCTTCAAGCGGCCGATCGCGTTCTTGATCTCAAGACGGATCAATCCGATGTTCACCTGTTTCTCAGCCGTGACGACCAGAATCCCGATACCTGCGTCGCTGAAGAACAGCTTGGCATCGTCCGCCTCCACCGTCACCTGCGACAGCGGCCGGGTGTTCAATCGCACCAGCGATTTCTGGATCGTCGTCGTTATCGACGCCGCCAGCGCACCGACCGTTTCCCCTTCCATGCCCGTTCCCATATCCGCCGCGATCACGATGCCGTCATTGCCGACGACCATCGACCCGGTGATGCCCGGGGTTTTGTTCAGTTCGCTCAGGACTTCATACATATGCTTTCTCCACCTCGTTTTGCCGGTTGGATCCGTTCCGTTCCAGCCAATGTTTTTTGAGCATGTCCAGACCCTGGTTGATGCGGATATTCAACAAGTCGTCGGCCAGCCGCTCGGCCAATGTCATCATGCACCATGTCCCGATCCGGCCCAAGACCAGTCGCTTTTCTTTCAACAGGATGTCGATCTTTTCCACCTCGCCGAACTTTCCCTTGGCGAGGATTTGTCGGTTCCACTCAAGGAAGGTGACCGCCAGCGGCGCCAGGTCTTCCGGATCGAGCCGCCCACGACAATGATTCGCCAACAGCAGACCCTCATGATCGACCACCGCGACAAAGTACACGGAGCCATGTTCGGCCACGTACCGCACCGCACGATCGAATCCGTTCAAGTCGGACGGAATTGAGGGGACCGCGTTGTCAACGGGAATTCGCGCATGCGCGGCCGTCGCCTCCGGAAACGAAACCTCCCGGGGTTTCGGCGCCAGATGGCTCGGTTCGGTTCGCTCCCGTGCCGGGGTGGCGGGAAACTGAGTTCGAACCGGCGGCGAAATCGGGACTCGACCCGGCTCGCGACGCGGCGCGCTCGGACGAACCCCAAACTCCCTGAGCACCGGCATAAGTGCCAGCGGCGTCAGGATGACTTGAAGCACCAGCCCGGGCCAATAACTGACCTCGGCCAGAGGGATCGCCAGGCCGATTTCCGTGGAATACACGACCGCGATGAGCACGCCCAACAGCGCACCAATAGCCAGGCGATAAGCCAGCGACAGCCCTACCACATTCAGGATGCTGACCAGGTTGGTGCAACGATAGGCCACGGCGCCCACCAGTCCGTACAGCGCGATCTCGTAGGGAATGTACTGCCACGACGCCCGGAGCAGATCCTGCTCGAATAATCTGGGATAAATGGCCAATGGCGCCGCGACTGCCACCACCGTCCCGATGATCAGATGAAGTGTCTTGTTTCGACCGGATTCCATAATAATCCTTTCAGTGAGCGCCGTCGAATTTGTCGATCAGGGTGGACAATTTCATGCGCAACGTTCCGAGATTTACACCCGCCGCGGCCAAAAACACAAACATCCCGCGACCGGCGCGCACCAGATAAAATACCGGGTCGCCCGTTTCGATAAGCAATGTCTGCAATTTGCCCAGCGAGGTTTTGGCCAGAGCGTTCGTGATCGCACGTTCAACTTCCGCCAACGTCGCGCTACACACCGTTTGGTCAAGTTTCAAATGCCATTCCGCCTCGCCCACCAGGCCTTCGCCATTGACATACAGTCCGCCCGTGACCTGAGGGATGTCGGCCGCCATCGACAATATTTCTCCCGCCGACAATGTCGTCGCGGTGGCCTTGCGGGTCTCCCCCGGCGGCGGCGGCACATCCGGCGGCGGACCCGGCTTCTGGCTACTCGCCTTGGCTCGCTCTTCGGGAAGCTTTCGTGCTATCTCCAGCAACTTCTGAATGTGGTTGTTGTTCGGGTCGGCCTGAAGGAGCCGTCGCAGAAGCTTGGCGGCCCCATCATAATCTCCCTGATAAATCTGTATCTCCGCCAGTAGCAGATCGGTCGCCCGCGTCGGCCCTTCAATTTCCATCGCCTTGCGAACTTCCGCCTCCGCCCAGTCGTACAGACCGCGATCCAGATTGATCCGGGCCATCACCATGTGCGCCGACGCGTATGACGGATGCACCTTCAACCCGCTCTGGCAGACGCGGAAGGCCTTGTCCAGTTCGCCGTTCTTGCGAAACGCTTCAGCCAACGCCGCAAATATCTGCGAGTTCGGATCCGTATCAAGAATCCGCTGACACTTATCTATCCGATCGGTCAGTTCCGCGGTCGAAGACATCAGGCTACCCGTCCAATTCGCTGTATTTCACAAGGGTATGTTCGCACGGTTTTCATCAATCTGCAATGATATGTCGGCCTTGTACTTATGTCAACCAAAAACAACCGTCAGCCCAGAATGCGCTTCGTTTCGATAAGTCCGTACAAAAAGATACCCGACATAAGCACCAGCATCGAGGGACCGACCCAGGACGGCATGGTGATCGCGCCAAAATTGTGCAGTATGACCCCAAGCTGGCTGATCGCAAGAATTGAAAATCCGGCCAGGAACAATTGCCAGCTACGGCTCAGCTGACCACCGCGTACCAGCATCAGGACTTTGAAGCATACCGCAATGCAGGCGCAGGCCCCCACCAGAATCAAAGCGGTAATGGATGTCGGCGGATTGGCAATCACCGCCACCTCGCCGGCGTTGGCGCCGGCCGCCGTCCCCCACAGAACGGCTGTTAAAATCAAAAATCGTGACTGCATATGTTTATCCTCTCACAAGTCGTACAACTTTGTCCGCTCGTTTCAACGTTGAATAGAATGCGTCTTCCAGGTTGAACCGCTTCACCAGTTCGCGGCGGTGTTGCAACGGTTCGCTGATCTCCTTCTTGACTCGCGTCACCGCGTCCCGATACGGTCCTTCGCCGAGCAACTGATACACGTACACCAGATGGTCCGAAAGCATCTTCTCCAGATTGCTCATCAGGACGAAATAGCGGGTCTCGTCGGGTATCTGTTTGACCGCCGCCAGAAATCTGGCCAGCGTGGGGGCCGCTCCGCCGTCATGCTCCACCCCGGGGAAGAAACTCAGCAGGCCGTTGCGATACTGCGACGCGAACAACCCGAAACGGGTGTTTTCCTCGCCCACGAACGACTCGACCTGCGTGCGAATCTGGGTAAAGCATTTGTTGTACATGTGGAACACGATCGACAACAGCACCTCTTCCTCGTCTTCCTTCGCTCCTTCGTTCAATTCCCGCCGTCCGCTCACTTCGATCAGATTATTGAGGATGAGGAGGTAAATGGCGCGACAGGTGACAAACTCGCCCATCGGCGACAATTCGATCAGCTCGGTCACCGTCCGGTTGCCGTCGATGAGCGCCAGCATGCGAAACTCGTCAAGCGATATCGTCAGTTCTTCCTTGGTCGTCTTCGGCGCCTTGGTGATCCCCAGAAGCATGTCGTCCGGCGGGAGAACTTTCTGGATTTCAAGCCACTCGTCGATACGCCGCGTTCCCTCCATGATCACGCTCATGGTGCTCAATTCGATCAGGAACGGCGCGTTCTTCGGCTCCGCGTTCTCGTGGAAGATGAAATCACCCTCGTGCCACGAGAAGAGATTGTACACGATCTCCTCGATCTGCATCTTCAGACACTGGCCGATCTCATCCTTGTCGAACAAATTCATGTCGATGAGCGTCGTGCCGAGTTGCCGCCCGGACTGGCGGTGCAACGCCACCGCCCGCTCCAGATCGGCCTTGGATATCTTCCCCCGCTTCAACAGCAGGTTTCCCAGAAGGTCTTCGGAACTGTTCACCGAGGAGGCGTGAACGATGTTCCCGTCCTTGAACGCCACTTCTTTCTGCCGCGTGGCGGTTCGGCATTCCAGTATTCCCGTTTTCTTCCCTGTGGCAAGGAGTTGCAGGATATCCGGAAAGGCAACGGTTTTAAGATTCCCCGAAAGACTCATACCAATTCCCTTAGTCCTGTTTCACAACACGAGTTACGCCGGTTCGACTATTTCGTATCATATATCGGGAGAATTGGACGCTTTCTTAACGACCGATACCCCCTATAAGAATATCGGCCCCCTGCTACCGAGAAAGATCGTACGGGCCGGTCCGCCGAAGATCGACGAGAAAGTCGGGAAGAATCTGATCCGCTTGATCATCGGGCGATAACTGATCGGTGTCCAGTCGAATCTGATCAATTCTTGAACAGATGACCCGTTCGTACCCCGCTTGCCGTAGCGCTATCCAGTCCTCCGGAGTCGGGGACCAGCGCGATGCCAGCACCAGCGTCGTACCCGTAAGTGACACTCCGCTCATCGCTTCGACCATCCGATCGGTTATCAGGATCGACTGCCCCCGGGTCCGTATCAATACCCGATTGAGACTGAGGAAGTACCCCTCTCCGTCGCCCGGAACCGCCGGTCCCCCGAAATAAACAACCACCGGAAGACGACCCCGGCCTTCGTTGTACGCCTGATAATCCTCAAAACTCGCCCGATAGCTCGATGACACATACACCGTCTCAACCCGATACAGGGCCGCCAGCCGCATCAGATCGTCGATGTCATCGTAAGGACAATTCATCACGAACAGCCGACCCAGCCGCCCAACCCGGTTCATGTCCAGCACCGGCTTCAAAAGCCGGGTATCGAGATTCTCGATGCGGACCAAAGACGAACTGTATATCAGGTCGCTCACCACCCCGCCGGGCTGGTCAACCACCGCTACGATTCCTCCGGGGAGTGAGGCGCAATGCACAGCCGACTTTTCCCCGTCGGAGTCGACCACCTGCCGGAGCAGTGACACATTGGCGGCCGCCAGCAGAATAAACAGAGCCGCCCGTCGGGCCTGTTTTGACCGATTGCCGAAGATCACGGCCACCAGAAAGCAGAAGTATGCCCCTATCCAGAATAGTGCCAGGCGATCATGAGACAGGGCCTCGAATCCCAGCGGCGGAAAATTCAGATTCTTGAGCCACTCGAGCGCCGACACCACCAGCCGCAATATCGGATCGACCAGCGTTCCCGCAAAAAAGCCGATTACCGGCCAGATCAGATCGGCCGCGAGCATGAGCATGATCGCCACCACCGCCACCGACGCCAGCGGTACGATCACCAGATTCGCCAGTACCGAAACGAGCGGTACACTTCCAAAGTAATACGCGATTACCGGCGCCGAACACAATTGCGCTACCAAAGAAACGTTGACGGGAAATACAATGAGACGGTACCAGTACCGATTGTGCCTTTCCTCAAACGCCCCGGCCAATGGTTTGACAAGCAGGACCAGCCCCCATGCCGTGACCACCGACAGTTGAAACCCGACGTCGAACAATTGGCCGGGATCCAGCAAGAGTACCGACAGGACGGTCAGCGAGACGATATGATTCAAATCGTACTCTCGCCCCAGCAAACCCGCGAACAGAATGAACGCCGCCATGATCGACGCCCTCACCACCGAGGGCTGGCCGTGTGACAGGAGCGCGAACAACGCCACTACAATCAGAAGAACGATCCCCCGCCAGGGTTGACGGATGGAAAACGGGCGGAGCGCAATCAGCACGAACAACAGCACCAGCGCGACATTGGCTCCCGAAACCGCCAGCACGTGAAGC
>JACRAV010000399.1 GCA_016213305.1 Candidatus Zixiibacteriota bacterium
ACACCACCCAAAACATTGGGCAACATGCGCTATTCGACGTTTGTGTATGACGAAAGTGTTCGCTGTTTGGGTGATGTGTTGCCGGGTAATCAGGGGGATGTCACTAAAAGGTCTTTTGGTTTTGTGGATTATAGTTAGATCGACGCGGAGTTGGCGCCGCCGGGGAAAAGTGTTGGCGCTATTTGCATGGTGGATAGCTTGGCGGCATGGGACAAGTTGGATGAAAAAGCATATCGAGCGAAAAAAGAAGAGGTGGCTCGCATTCTTCTCGCCCGTCTCGACAAAGTGATTCCGGGCATTAAAGATGCCGTTGAATATTACGAAGTAGGCACGCCTCGAACCATTCGTCGGTACACCCATAATACGGCTGGCACGCCGTACGGTTTTGCCCAAACTCCAAAACAGGCCGGCTTTAACCGCTGTAAGCAGCAGTCGCCGATTGATGGTTTATACTTTGTTTCGGCCTGGACCATGCCGGGCGGGGGATTTAGCGGTGCCATAATCAGCGGCTATTTCGCGGCCAAAGAAATTTTAGGCAGACGGTGAAATTGACAGGGGCCTGAATTGTCGTTAAACTTAGGGTGTTCTTTTATGGAGAGGTGTCAGAGTGGTCTATCGTACAGCTTTGCTAAAGCTGCAGGCCGCAAGGCCTCGAGGGTTCGAATCCCTCCCTCTCCGCATCTCGGGACGAGCCCCCCGATCAACGAAGAATGAGAACGGTCTCTTCGCTGAGACAAGCACTTTCTTCTGTGTCAGGACGGGTTCTAACATGAGCGTTCGGACGATTTCCCGTTTTTTGTATGGATCTGCGGACGCCAGATAATTCGTGGCTTGGTTGAGCACAGAAACCGCGGACTCCAAGGGTTCTAACACTGGAAACCCATTCTCGGCCTGAGCGATGCGTTCTCGGAGTCGCATGGTTTGGTCCATCCAACGATTCCGGTCGCTGTGGTACTCCTCGTTCGTGATGTCCCCGTCCACGAGGCGGTCACGTATGGCCTGGAGCCGCGTCTCGGTCTTCCCGAGTTCCCGCTTCGCGTCCGTGATGATGCCGGTGGCTATTTCTTCCTGCTGTCCCTCGATCTCGCGGGCGCCGGCCAGTGCCTCCTCCATCCACCGCCGGGGCGGTACCATCCGGCGAACGAAGTCGATGACCGCGGCATCGATTACCTCCTCGCGCACCGCTCCCTCAGGGCAATACGTCCACGGTGCCCGCTTCCGGTAGCAGTAGTAGTGACGGTAAGTCGTACCCTGGCGGTTCGTAGTATACTTGGCCGTGATCGCTCCACCACAGCTCCCACAGCGCACGAACCCGCGATACGGAAAGAAGAGGTGGCCTGGCTCGGCCTCAGGGCTCATGCGCCGACCCGCGAGGATCGCTTGGATCTCGTCATATTCGGCGAGGGACATGAGCGGCGAATGGTTGCCGCGGTACTCCTCGCCGTTCCAGACCATCATGCCGGCGTAGAACTTGTCCGTGAGCAACCGGTAGATCCCGGCCCGGCTCAAGAGGCCGCCGCCATTCCGTCCCCGTCTTGGCGTCGTGAGCTGGTAGCTATCTTGGGCCATCTGCCACACCTCGGTCGGAGCCCGCCCGGCAAGGATCATGTCGATGAGCTGGCGCAGCACGGGGAACCGCTTCAGGTCGACAATGAGGTTCTTGGTCTTGTTCCCCTCCTCGTCACGTTCGCGCACGTATCCGAGCTTGGGATACGCCGGCCACAGGCCCTTTTCCAGGGCCTTCTTTGTTTTGCTCCGGATGTCCTCGGACAGATCGTCGCTGTACTTCTTCGCCACCGTGAACTCGACCTGCATGATGAACTTGTCCGAGCCCGAGCCGGTGTAGACCCCCTCGCTCGTCACCACGGCTAGGAGAACGCCATCGTCCATGGCCTGGATGATCCGTCCCGCATCCGTGGCGTTCCGCGCGATCCGGTTCAGCTTCCACGCCACGATGCCGTTCACCGTCCCCCGATCGATGAGCCGAAAGAGCTCGCCAAACATCGGCCGCCCTGGCCGCTTCGCCGATCGGCTCTCCTCGAACATCTTGACCACGTGGAGCCGGTGGTGGTCACGGGTGGCCGCGTTCTCCGAGGCCTGGGCCTCCATCGAGAGTACCTGCCGATCTTCGGAGTCAGTGGACTTGCGCCGGTATTCGCCAAAGCGAATCGTGGATAAGGAGATATCTTTCATAGAGAAGAGAAACTGGATTAATGAATCACGCAATACTGGACGGTGGCCGAACATCTCCGCCCAGCCGCGTCATGGTAATCAAAAAGTTGATCGTGGCCCGCGCCATTTGCCGGATTTCGTCATCGCTGTACTCATCGGCCGAGCCCAGGTCGGCGACGAGAGCCTCACGGAAACAACGGACGTGATCGTCGGTCAACTCGGTCCGGCCCAAGTTTGTGAAGGTCGAGCGATGGTGCTGTTGTCGTCGCCGGCACGTTGTGCTCGCCACCGTCTCGGGGAGCGGCGAGCAAACTGCCGTGGCATCGGGACTCGAGAGCTGCCGTCGCGCGTGATCAAGGGGCGTGACACCATCCTCGACGACAGGTAGGTTCTCAGGTGGTGGTGGGCGTGTTTGCATACGCCCATCACGCTATCAGGCTGTCTCGCTCTCCGGAGGCCCTGGCTCGCGTCGTGGTGTGGATAGAGGCGGACGGTTCTCGTCGGCAAGGACCGGAACATGCCGCTGACCCAGATTCATCTTGATCCGATTGATCCGGTCTTCATTCCCGAAGGCCGAAGGCAGTCGCGAAGAACCCACCCGGCAGGCACGATCTCGGCGCCCATCGTCCAGCAGCTTTTCCCCAGGAGGAGTTCAAGCTCACGAAGCAGTGTGTTGACCTCCGCCTCGGTCAGGCGGTCCTTTCCGACGACGAGCAACTCGACCTCCTGCTTGCCGTCATCGCGAATAGCTACGAGGGTGCCTACCTCGTGGAACGGGGACTCCTGCGCGGGATGAAGGTGATGCATCGGCCTGCCGAATCGAACCTCCGCGTCCGGGATGACACCAGGAGCAACCAGGATGTCCCAAATCTCGGCGGCCCCAGCACGCACGCGGTGGAAGGTGAACATCACCGATCCACTACGCGGCGAACACGCGAAAGGCCAGAGCCCGGTGAAGCCTGGCCGAGCTCTGGCCACCACGCCCCTCGGCGCTCGATTCACAATCGTATGCACTTGTCAAGGAGCCTTCTTCGGCCGCCGCCCGACCCCGCTGTCCTGCACCAGGCCGA
>JACRAV010000396.1 GCA_016213305.1 Candidatus Zixiibacteriota bacterium
GGGTATAGGCCGCGCCGTACGCTTCGAGCGCCCAGACTTCCATTTCGCCGAAGCGCTGGCCGCCGAACTGCGCCTTGCCCCCCAGCGGTTGCTGGGTGACCAGCGAATACGGCCCGATCGAACGCGCGTGGATCTTGTCATCAACCAGATGCGACAGCTTCATCATATAGATGTAGCCGACCGTCACCGGATTGTCGAACTGATCCCCCGTTCGTCCGTCACACAGCGGCATTTTGCCGGTCTCGGGCAACTTGGCTTCCGCCAGTTTGGCCTTGATATCAGAGATCCGGGCGCCGTCGAACACCGGCGTGGCGATATGCTCGCCCAACCGGGTGGCGGCCCAGCCAAGGTGCGTTTCGAGTATCTGGCCGATGTTCATACGCGACGGCACGCCCAGCGGATTGAGAATCATATCCACCGGCACGCCATTCGCCATGTACGGTAAATCCTCGATCGGCACGATCTTGGACACCACGCCCTTGATGCCGTGGCGGCCCGCCATCTTGACGCCGACCGAAATCTTGCGACGAATGGCGATCGTGACCTTCACCAGTTGCTTCACGCCCGGCGGGAGTTCGGCGCCGCGCTGAATCTTGTCCAGCTCGACTTCCATCTCCGCGTTCTTGTGCTTGATCAACTCGCCCGCCTCGGCAATCACGCTTTCGACGTGCTTGTTGGTGGACGAATCCTGGCACCAGCCGTCCGGGGCCACCGCGTTCTCGATATCGAACGTCTCGAAGAAATCGCGTTTGTATTTGTGTCCGGTGCGAATAACCACCGAATTGTCCAGCACCGACCGCACCAGACAGGACGAATGCCCTTCAAGCAGTTCGCCCAGCCGTTCGTTGCGCAGGCGCTGGATGGCAAGGATTTTCTTGTTGAACGCCTTGCGCACCGACGCGATATCGTTCTTCTCCTGCTTCTTGGCGACTTCCGTCCGCTCCTTGCGGGAGAACACGCGGGTCTTGATGACGACACCCTTCATCCCGGGCGGCGCTTTCAAAGAGGCGTCGCGGACGTCACCCGCCTTCTCCCCGAAGATTGCTCGCAAGAGCCGTTCCTCGGGCGACAGTTCGGTTTCCCCCTTGGGCGTCACTTTCCCGACCAGAATATCGCCGGCTTCGACTTCGGCGCCGACCCGGACAATCCCCTGCTCGTCGAGGTTCAACAGCGCTTCTTCCGAGACGTTCGGAATTTCGCGCGTGATTTCCTCGGAGCCGCGCTTGGTGTCGCGGACCTGTAATTCGAACTCCTCGATATGAATCGAGGTGAAAATATCTTCATGCACAAGACGCTCGGACAGAATAATCGCGTCTTCGAAGTTGTACCCGCGCCAGGGCATGAACGCCACCAGACAGTTGGCGCCAAGCGCCAGTTCGCCGCGATCGACCGCCGGACCGTCGGCCAGAATGTCGCCATCCTTGACCTCCGCACCGAGCGCCACAACCGGCTTGTAACTGATGCAGGTGTCCTGGTTCGAGCGGCGGTATTTGGTCAGCACATACTCGTCATCTTCAAGATATCCAAGCCGCCCGGCCTTGACTCTGGCGCTGGGACGAACCACCACCCGGTCGGCGTCCACATAGACGACCGTGCCGGACTTGCGGGTGCGAACGACCGCGCCGGCATCGACCGCCACTTTGCCTTCCATGCCGGTGCCGACCACCGGAGCTTCCGTTCTCAGCAGAGGCACCGCCTGGCGTTGCATGTTGGAACCCATCAGTGCGCGGTTGGCGTCGTCGTGCTCCAGAAATGGAATCAACGAGGCCGCCACCGAAACAATCTGGCGAGGCGATACATCCATAAACTGCACTTCGTCGGCGCCGACCAGCGGATAATCGGAACGGCGGCGCGCGATGACATGATCGTTGACAAAGCGGTTGTGCTTGTCGAGTTGTTCGTGCGACTGCGCGATGAAATACCGGTCTTCCTCGTCCGCCGATAGGAAATGAATATCGTCGGTCACTTTTCCCTTGACCACTTTCCGATACGGGGTCTCGAGGAATCCGTACTTGTTGATCCGGGCAAAGGTGGCCATGGACGTGATAAGACCGATGTTCGGACCTTCGGGCGTCTCAATCGGACACATCCGGCCGTAATGGGTGTGGTGCACGTCGCGGACTTCGAATCCGGCGCGCTCACGGGTCAAACCGCCCGGACCAAGGGCCGACAGCCGCCGCTTATGCGTCAATTCGGACAGCGGGTTGGTCTGATCCATAAACTGCGACAATTGGGACGAACCGAAGAACGACTCAACCACCGATGACACCGTGCGGGCATTGACCAGCAACTGCGGCGTCACATTTTCCTGATCCTTCAGCGAGAGTCGCTCGCGAATCGTACGCGCGACGCGCGAAAGACCTACCGAGAACAGATTGGACAACAGTTCGCCCACCGTGCGGGCACGGCGATTGCCCAGATGATCGATGTCGTCGGTGAATCCCTGCTCGTTGCGCAGACCCATCAGGTAGCGCGTGATCGCCAGAAAATCCTTGAGGTCAAAAACCGTCTTTTCGAGCGGGATATCGAGACCCAGCCGCTGATTGATCATGTACCGACCGACTTCGCCGAGATCGTACCGCTTGTTGTTGAAGAACAACTTTTCCAGCAGGGACTCGGCCATTTCAACCGTCGGCGGCTCGCCCGGACGCATCAGCGAATACAGTTTGATGAGCGCTTCTTCGCGCGATTTGGTCGGGTCCTTGGCGAGCGTGTTCAAAAGAACGTGCGAGTCGCGCTTGTCCTGGCGCTCGATTATCTTGATTGAACGGTACCCCGATTCCTGAAGCTTCTCGACCACGTCCTCGGTCATCGGCTCGCCGACCGCAAACAGCACTTCGCCGGTTTCTTTGTTGATCGCCGTCTCGGCCAGAAACGCGCCTTCGTAATCCTTGGCTTTCTTGCCGGAGAGAGTCAGCTTGGCCGTCTCGTAGTAATGACCGACCAGGTCCTCGTCGGAGGACACGCCGATGGCGCGAAGCAGGGTTGTCATGGGCATCTTGCGCTTGGAGTCGATATACACCCACATGATGTCATTGATGTCCAGACTGAACTCCACCCAGCTCCCGCGATACGGGATCACCCGCGCCGAAAACAGCACCTTGCCATTGGGATGCACTTCCTCGTCGAAGAAGACGCCGGGAGACCGGTGCAACTGGCTGACAATCACCCGTTCGGCGCCGTTGACGATAAACGTTCCCCATTCGGTGATCAGCGGCAGTTCGCCCAGATAGACGTCCTGCTCCATCACATCCTTGACCGTCTTCTGGTCCCCCTCGCCCTGACGGCTGATCAGCCGCATGGTCACCTTGAGGGGCGCGGCAAAGGTCATGTTCCGTTCGCGACATTCCTCGATGGTGTACCGCGTCGGACCAAGATGGAAATTGACGTATTCAAGCGAGAAGTTCTCGTGAATGTCCGTCACCGGGAATATGTCCAGGAATATTTCCTGTAATCCCTGCTTGGCGCGTTTGTTCGGAGGGACGTTGGCCTGAAGGAAGTCCTCGTATGATTTGAGCTGGACCTCCAGAAAGTTCGGCATCTCCGTCGCGTCGGGAATCGTCGCGTAATTTTTCCTGGTAATTGTACCGGAATTCGCCAAAATAGTACCCTCCTACAAACAGACAAACCCAGGCAGGGCAGAATTATCCCGCCCGGAGTTTCCTCCGTCGCACAAGACTATGGTTAGCATTGGTGATCCTGTCATCTTTCTCATTCAACTCCCCGGCGTACAGCCGCTGGGAGCGGGATTGTTGCAGTCAATTCACCAAGTCAAAGAACAACACATGGGAAAATTGAGGCTTCCTCCACCTTCCAGACCTGTAACGGGCCGGGGACCCCATAGTTCCCGGCCGCAGTGCTTTGGAAGAGCTTACTTGATTTCGACGGTCGCGCCCATCTCCTCAAGTTTGGTTTTGGCCGTCGCCGCTTCTTCCTTCGAGATCCCTTCCTTCACCTTGGCCGGAACCGCCTCAACCAGGTCCTTGGCTTCCTTCAAGCCGAGACTGGTGAGTTCGCGGACGACCTTGATGACCTGGATTTTCTTATCACCGGCGTTGGTGATGACCACCGAAAACTCCGTCTGCTCTTCGGCCTTGGCGGCGCCCGCACCCGCGGCCGCGCCCGGCATGGCCATCATCGCCATCGGAGCCGACGCCGTCACGCCGAAACGCTCCTGAATCGCTTTCGACAGATCGGCCAACTGCATGGCATTCAAATCGGCGATTTTGTCGACTATTTCGTTGATTGCTGACACGATACTAACCTCACCTGAAAATGGTTCTCTTTTTTTCTATTCAGTACGATCACCGGGGAACGGTCACACCAAACGGAGGAAGGAAA
>JACRAV010000403.1 GCA_016213305.1 Candidatus Zixiibacteriota bacterium
CACTGGAGCCAGACAGCGGGCATCCTCACGATCGAACCGCCGGGTTTCCTCGGCGAAGAGAAGCAAACCGCCGATACGCTCGCCGCCGGCAATGAGCGGCAGAACCAGTACCGACTGAAAGCGGGAGGGTTTCGCCTCGCCGGTGCGCGAGACGAAATCGAATCCGGGAGCGATCAGGGCTTCGCCCAATTCAACGGCCTGACTGACGATATTTCGTTCCAGCGGGTAATGCTC
Source organism: Candidatus Zixiibacteriota bacterium (assembly GCA_016213305.1). GTDB lineage: Bacteria > Zixibacteria > MSB-5A5 > GN15 > FEB-12 > JACRAV01. Next base: position 235 of record JACRAV010000403.1, read on the forward strand.
CAGAGCGGCGATTTCCTCCTTCGCCAGCCCAATCGACGCGGTGAGCACAAATTGCCGGTGGGTTCGATTGGCCAGAAAGACAGCGCCCGAGGCGCCGGAAGAACTGGTGACGATTTCGCGCAGAGCGATGTCGAGCAGTTCGAGGAGCTGGTACGGCTGGCGGGCGTCGTGCTGAAGATTCTCGAGGATGCCGAGTTTGCGGTCGCGAGCTTCGATCCGGCGTCGCGAATCGAGCCAGAACCGGTCGTGCCGGACAAGGCCCACGCCAATCAGGATGATACCCGAGAACATCGAGGCGGCCTGAAGAATGGCCGCGACAAGATAGGCCCTTGGGACAAACCAGTCTCCGTACGAGGGGCTTAGCGCCAGATATTGCCAGACCAGGGCCAGGGTCACCAGCGCCGTTCCCCAGAGGAAAGCAACCCGGCCTCGCCGGTTTTTCAGGCCGAAGTAGTCGAGTTTCAGCCAGAGATAGATGACGGTGAATAAGAGCGAAGCCAGAACGGCGAGCGTGGCAATTCGCGGCGACATCAGCCGTTCTCCGCAATTTCGCCGTGTAGAGTGAACGCGTCGGCGGCCGTAATCCGGATCGGGAGGATCGAACCCACAGGCGCATGGTCGCCCCGGAAGAGAACGGTCTTATTCCCTTCAGTGCGGGCGCGCCGATATTCCTTCGAACGGCGGGAATCCCCCTCAACCAGCGAGGTTCGTATCTGACCGATCTCGCGCTGATTCACCTCGTAGCTGATCTCCTGCTGGAGGCGAATCAGGCGGTTGAGGCGGGCGATCTTGACGTCTTCGGGGACATCATCCGGCAGTTTAGCGGCGGTGGTTCCCGGGCGTACCGAATAGCGGAACATGAAGGCGCTGTCGTAACGGATTCGATGCACCGCCGCCAGAGTCATTTCGTACTCCTCATCGGTCTCGGTCGGAAACCCGACGATCAGATCGGTGGTGAGGGAGAAATAGGGGAGTTTCTCCCGGATGTAATCGACAATCTTGAAATAATGTTCGATGGTATAAATGCGGCCCATCATTTTGAGGATGCGGTTGCTTCCGCTCTGGAGCGGGAGATGAACATGAGGCAACAGACGGGGTTCATCGGCCAGGACATCGACCAGTTTGCGCGATAAGTCCTTCGGGTGCGAAGTCATGAAGCGGAGGCGTTTCACGCCGGTCTCGCGAATCACTCGCTGGAGTAGTCCGGGGAAATCGGTGTCTCCATGGCGATAGCTGTTAACGTTTTGACCGAGGAGGGTGATTTCAACCACCCCTTCATCGACCAGTTTTCTGACCGAATCGACCAGATATTCGGCGGAGTGAGAGCGTTCCTTGCCGCGCACATAGGGCACGATACAGTACGTGCAATAGTTATCGCAGCCGCGCGAGATAGTCAGGAAAGCCGAATACGGGGTCTCTTTGACGGGCAGGATCATGTCAATATCTTCGTGCCCGAACGCGGTCATCACCGCCTGGGTCCCCTCGTTACCTTCCAGGACATCGGGGAGTTCAAACAGCCGGTCGGTTCCGAGAACCATATCGACGTGAGGGACGCGCTCCCTCAGGTCCTGCGACAGGCGCTGGGCCATACAGCCGACCACGGCAATTTTCACCGACGGTTTGCGCCGCTTGTGCTGGTACAATTCGCCGAGCCGTCCGAGGACGCGCTCCTCGGCCTTCTCGCGTACCGAGCAGGTGTTCAGGATGATCAGGTCGGCGTCCTGCTCGTGTTCGACGCGCCGGTAGCCACGGGTGATCAGGGCCGAGGCGAGGGTCGAGGAATCGGCCAGGTTCATCTGACAGCCGTAGGTCGATATGTGAAAGGTCTCCGGTCGCGCTTGAGTCAACGTAACATCCAATCCGATAGGTACATCGAGGTCAATTTCCAGCGTATAAGGTAATAGTCCTGCGGCCGGTTGCAACTATAAATACCGAGCGGGAGGCATCAAAAAAAGCCCCCGCGGCCGGGGGCTTGCCAGCTATGTGCGAATGCCGACTGCCAGTCAATGGGCACAACCGAGAGTCAAAGGGGGCCCGTCAAAAAACAGAAAACCGATTAAGGCGGTGAGATCGGAGATATCCATGTTACAGTCGTTGTCGTAATCGGCTGTGGCGGGCGCCAGTGGAGGAGGACCTCCAAGGTAGAGATACTCGATTAAGTAGGTGAGGTCGGAGATATCGACCCCCTCGGTCATATCCACGTTGCCCGGTACGAGTCCGGTCGGTGCGATGCGTATTTTCAGATTGGCGGTATCGGAAAGGCTCGTTCCCGTCTGATTGACCCGGGCCGAAAAGGCAAAGGTGCCGGTGTCGGTACAACGACCGGTAACAATCCCCTTGAAATTAATGCTCAATCCCGGAGGCAGCGACCCGGCGACAATCGACCAGTTGTTGTTGTTGGTTCCGCCCCTGGCTCCAATAGTGTCGGTGTATGTGAAGTACTGTTGTCCGACATGCAGGTCGGAATCGACCGAAACGACATAGATGTCCCACGGAATTTTCGTCGACGGTTTGATCGCCTTGAGAATCCAGTTGGCGGGGTCGAGCACGACATTGCTGAGGGCGCCGGGCAGATGCATTTTGTGGAATTTCTTGCGCTGATCCACCATCAGATGAACGGTATCGTCGGGATACGAGACGTAATCCAGCAAAAAATCCACCGGCATGCGAAAGACCTGTGGGTTGGTGGTCTGAATCTGTTTGGTGACCAGGTAGAGATTGACGCCGCCGCCGGGGGCATTTTCCTGAAAGTATGTGTAATTGTAGTTGGGTCGGTAAGTTCCGTAAATCCAGTCCTGCATGAAGTCATGGACATTCACGCCGGTTGCGGCTTCGACCACATCGCGGAATTGTTCGGTTGTCGCGGAACCATATCGATACGGCGAGTTGTACCAGGCGCTCATGGCGTTGGCGAAGCCGGTCTCGCCGACGATTCGTCTCAGCATATGCAAGACCCAGGCCCCCTTATCGTACACGATGCTTCCAAAAATGATGCCCACATTGGTCGTGTCGATGATGTAGATCGATCCACCAAGGGCGAATTCCATGCTGGTCATGTAGGAATGGTAACTTGCCCATCCCGATTTCTTCAGATAGTACTGGGATTCGCAGTACGACGCAAATCCTTCGTTGAGCCAGATGTGGTGCCAGTTCTTGCAGGTGATCATATCCCCCCACCATTGGTGACCCAGCTCATGCACCACCACCGGCTCCGAAAAACCGAAAGTCCCGTACCCCATCATCGAGGTCATGGTCTGATGCTCCATGCCTCCCCCCCACTCGAAATTGGAGTGGCCGTACTTCTCCCTTGGGAACGGGTATGGTCCGAAACTCTCGACCAGATACTGGATAGCCGTCGGGGTAATTCCGTAGCGGGGGAGTGAGTAAGCGTACTGCTCCGGATAGACGGCGTTAATGATCGGCATGGTGTCCAGACCGCCGTTATAGACGTACTTGTCGTACCAGACCTGGTATTTCGAGATGGCGACCGAAAATAGATAGGTGACCATTGGATACCGCACGCTCCAATGAAATGTGTGCGAGTTGGCGCTTGCGGCCACGACGGAATCAAGCTTGCCATTGGAGCCGCAAAAGAAAGCGGTATCGACTTCGATGGCGATATTGAACGAATCGGCCTTGTCGTCGGGACGGTCCTTGCACGGCCACCAGGTACGGGCAAAATACGGCTCGGACAGAGATGAGATGACCTTCTTCCCCCACTGGTTGACGTCGAAAGCAAAGGCCTGAAAGCCCCCCTCGACGGGATGGCCGTGATAGAAGGTGTTAAACCGAAACTGCTGGCCGGTGTTGTAGGTCTGGCCCAGAGTGATGGTTACCACATTACCGGCACGAGAATACGCAAGAGTCCCTGATGGGGCGACGATGGAGTCGATCGTCATATTGCTGTAGAAATCTATCTGTACCTGCGAAAGACCGTCAACCGTGGCGTCGGCCACCATGAGCACCCGGCCATAGAGGACCTGAGTCGTGTCGTTGACGCGAATGTAGATGTCATGAAAACGGACGTCGAAATCAGTTTGGCTGACGGCCCCAAGGGCGGCACTCTCCATGGCGCCCTTACGCGCCGCCAGCGCTCGTGCCTTGTATTTCCACATTTCCTGATGGAACTCGGCCGGGGTGGCCTTGTCCCAATCGCGGGTATCTGCCGCCGGAGCGGTTAAGACACCGCCCATACACAGAAGTATTGTTCCGATGGAGCTACGGAGAATCAGTTGAAGTCGAGCCGACACGGGGCACCTCCAGGATCGTAAGTTACCGGACCATCATCTGTGCATCTTATGGATCGGCTGTTTTGGCCGGACATCCAGCGAGGAGATGCTTTGCGTTGCAAGATAAGATGTTACGGCTATATGTCAAGACAAAACGCGAAGGGCGCCCGGAAGGCGCCCCATGGATTCGCGTATTATCGTTCTCAGTAGGGATTGCCGCAAATCACGGGTCCCATCATAAATACATAGTCAATCAAGCGGGTCAGATCGGAGATATCGACCAGGTTGTCGCAGTCACAGTCTCCCACCAAGAACGTGGGCTTCGCCGGAAGTCCCCCCATGTAAAGATATTCTATCAGAGCGGTGACATCGGAAATATCCATCCATCCATCCCAGTCCACATCACACCTAAATCTCCAGACTCGGAGTTCAACCGGCACGAGAGCGGGAGAGTTGGTGGCTCCGGCCGACGATACTCGAATTGTGTCATAGTAGGTACCGAGCGTATAGCCGGGGGCATCGACGAGTATCCCCACATCAGCGGGCACATCGCCGCTGTCGGCACGTAGTTGGAGCCAGGAGGCCTGATGGGAGAGTGTCCACGGCATGCAACCGCCGTACTTATTGTCGATGGGCAGGATTCCCACGCCCTGTGGTCCGATATCTTCCTGATATGCGACGATCGTTGGCCCTCTTCCCAGAACAATTTCGGGCGTCTCTGTCCCGCCAATTCGATTGTACTGCACCACAATCAGTCGCGGGTTGTTGATGGCGTTGCGGGAGATCACCCAGATCGAATCGTAATAGGTTCCCGGCACGAGATCGGGGTCCAGGGCGGTAAGTCTGAAAGTGGCGGGCGCCACGGCGCTGTCTTTGTTGATAGTGAATAAGTCCGAAGCATACACCAGCCGGACCGCCATGGGGTCATCGCCGCCGGAGTTCTGGACCGAGAGGGTTTTGAAGGGAAGTGACTTTCCAAACCCCTGCGAACACTCATAGACATTAAATTTGATGGTGTCGTCGGACAAGCCGATCACCGCAGGGAATTCGACAAACCTCAGCGTTATCACCACGGGAAACGGCGAGTTGATCGCCTGTGCGGAGGTTATCCAGATCGTGTCGGTAACCTGCATGCCATCGTGGGCGCTCGACATTTTGTAGCGGACCTCGATTTTCTGGGGTGTCGAGCCGGTGTCGGGAACCAGCCCCAGAATGCGGGTCGCGTTTTCGGACGCCCTGAAATCGAGTTGTCCGGCCCCGGCGTTTCGAATGGTCACAAAGCGGGAAAAGAGAATCAATTCACTCAAATTCACGACGAAGAAATTGTACTGGGAGTCGGCCGCGATGATGGGAAGGTTTGATCCCATCTGCAGTATCACCGGAACCTTTACCGGATTGTTGACCGCGGTGGGGTCTGATACGACAATGGTATCCTTGTAGGTTCCATAGGTGAGGCCGGTAATATCGACCGACGCGCTTACGCTGGTGGAGTCGGTTCCTGATGACGGCGTGACCGAGAGCCACGGCTGGGCGTGAGTAAGAGTCCAATTGAGCGTTGATCCGGGATTACCGTTCTTCACGACCAGGGACTTGGGAATCGGGTTTGCTCCTCCCACCACCCCGCTGAAGAACAATTGCGACGGGGAGACACTGATCTGCGGCGGAGGCGGCGTGATGGCAAGTTTTGCGTACACAATCTGCGGCGAGTTGATCGCTTTGTTTGACTCTATGATGAGCGAATCAAAGTACGAGCCGATAGGCAACGCGGTGGGGTTGATGCTCACCGTTATGGTCGCGGGGGTGTTGCCCAGGGCGGGGCTTTTCAGAATCCACGAGGAGTTCTCCGAAACCGTAAATGGCACGGAGTTGGGCGTGGCAGTGATGCTGAAGGTCTGGGACGGCGGTGCGGAAGCGCCGTACACCATTGAAAATGCCAGAGTGTCGGGAATCACGTCGAGCACAGAAGGCGGCACATAGTCAACATCGTGAATAATCTTCCGGCCGGTCCACCAGGGCCGATAACTTTTGAGACTGTCGTCCACGAATTTGAAAGTCACGCCGTTGTTATAGGTGTTGGTGTCGAGGATGATCGAATCGTTGACGGTCCAGGAACTCAGGGAAAAGTAGTACCGGCACCAGAGTCGCCGGCTCGGCTCGGGCAGAACACCGGTGGCGGAGCTTCGTGCCCCGACAAACGGAAACCGCTTGTTGGTGTTGGTGAGATTGATGCTGTTCCCTTCATACGTGAAGTGGGCAAAGTCGAAGGCATCGAAAGCGAGAGTGGAAAAGCGGGCGCTGTCCATTTTCAAGTTCGGGTTAATCCAGCCGAACCCGGCGGCGGCCGCTCCGACGGTGCTGGAGTCGTTGAACGCATACAGATCGAGCCGGACCTTGAGCTGTCCGGTCGCCGCCCGCGGAATCACGGCGACCACCATGTCAACGGTGTCGGTGCTTCCCTTGTCGTAGGGATCGTGCCATTGAGCCTGGGCGGCGGCCGCCCACAGCAGAACCATTCCGCCCCAGATCAGTCTCACACTCACCTTTTTCATTTCGTGGCCTCCGTGCGCCGAAAAAGAATTCGTCGTTACCGCTTCGATGTATGGTTCTCACTTCAGACGGACGCGGGTGCAGTGAAGACGGAAGAAACGCTGACCCGACTCGTCGCCGCACATTCAGCCGGGATGACCCGATCAGGTGCCGCGGCCACGGACGGTCACATGCAGAAAGCTGTAGAAAACCCGTCGTCCGACGTTACCAATATAGACGGTGTGCCGGAATCATGTCAAGATAGAATTCGGGGTGTGCGGAATGGTTCAGCGGCGGGAGCGGGCGGCCCGGGAATACTTACGTTTGTGATTTTTCCTGCGACGGGCCTTCTTGATCTCGTCCACGAAGATGCGCTTGAGCGAATGGGTTGTGGGGACCGGCTTCTGCAGGCAGAGTTTGAACAGTTCATCTACCCGCTCGATATAGTGAAACTCAGTGTGACGGAGGATGTCGCGCGGCAGATCCTTAATGTCCTTCTGATTTTCCTTGGGGAGCACGACGGTCTTGATGCCGGCGCGATAGGCGGCCGACACCTTCTCCTTGACGCCGCCCACCGGCAGGACTTTGCCGCGCAGGGTGACTTCGCCGGTCATGGCGATGTCGTTGCGGATCGGGCGATCCGACATCACCGATGCGATCACCAGGCAGACGGTGATACCGGCCGAGGGGCCGTCCTTCGGGATGGCGCCCGACGGGAAGTGGATGTGAATATCAAACTCGCGGAAGTCGTTGGCGTCGATCCCCAGCATATCGGACTTGGAGCGCACATATGAGTGGGCGGCCTGAATCGACTCGCGCATCACCTCGCCGAGCGATCCGGTCGTGATGATCTGCCCCTCCCCTTTCATTCTCAGTCCCTCGATGAACATCAGTTCGCCGCCGGCGCCGGTCCAGGCCAACCCCGCCGAGATACCGACTTCGGGCTTAAGCTCCGCCTTTTCTGGTATAAACACCGACGTTCCCAGAAAGGACTCAAGATTCTTCTCGGTGATCAGCCACTTGGATTTCGGTTTCTCTGGTTTGGCCAGATCGATTTTGCGGCAAATCTTCTCCATCTGCTGGGAGAATCCGAGGAGGCCGGCTTCCTGAGTATAGTCGTTGATAATTTTGGCAAGCACCTTGTCGGAGATATTGAACTCGTGGCGCGCGATCCCGTGTTTTTTGAGCAGATTGGGAATGATGTACCGCTTGGCGATGACGATCTTTTCTTTTTCGATATACCCCGGCAGTTCCACCAATTCGAGACGCGGGACGAACTGCTCGGGAATCTCCTCGAAGGTGCGGACCGAGCAGATGAACATCAGCTGGCTCAGGTCGAACGGCACACCGAGGTAATTGTCGAGAAAGCGGGCATTGCGGCGCGAATCGATCACTTCGAGCAAAGCCATATTGACGGAGGAGTTGTTGTCGATGTTGAAGTAATCGAGGTCTTCGATCAGCACCACGGCGTCACAGGTGCCGATCTCCCTGAGCGTGCGGATGATCTTGCCGGGATAGGAGCCGAGATAGGTTCGGGGCGAGCCTTTGAGTTCGGCCACTTCGGTAATACCGCCGACCGATATCCGGACAAATTCTTTGCCGAGCGCGCGGGCGATCGCCTTCGCCATCGAGGCCTTCCCCGTTCCGGGGGCGCCGACCAGACACAGGGTGGGGCCTTCATCGCCGGCGGCCAGCCGCCGCACGGCCAGTTTCTGCATGATTTGTTCCTTCAGCACTACCGGGCCGAAATAGTCCGAGGACAACACTTTTTCCACATCGGCCATCTGAAAATCGTGGGAGGTACTCTTGCCCCACGGCAGGTTCAGAATCCAGTCGAGGTAACTCTTGGTGGCGCCGTACTCGGCCGACGCCGGCGACAACTGGCTGAGACGGTCTACTTCGATCTTGGCCCGCGCCACCACTTCGGGCGGGAGATGCGACGAGCTTTTGATCATGTTGCGCAGGCGGGCCGCTTCCTTCTCCTCGGAGAAATCCTCGCCCAACTGCCGTCGAATCTCGTGCAACTGCTGGCGCAGATAATATTTTCTCTGCTCGTCCTGAATGCGCTGTTTCGTATTGCGGTTGACCGACAGGACGGTGACCACCCGGTCCAACTCGCCGTTGAGATAGTACAACAAGCGCTCGAACCGGAAATCGAGATTCAACGCTTCCAGCAGTTCCTGCTTGGAGGCCAGCGAGAAGTGGAAGGCCGCCGCTACCCGGTCGGCGAAGAGCGACGGGTCCTCGACGTTCATCTTGATGACGTTCGACAATTCCGGCGAATAGGTCGGATCGAGATGGGTCAGTTCATTGACGACGGCGATGACTTCATCCATGCGGGCACGGATAATGCGCGACACAAACGGGGCCGTTTCGGCCTCGGCGGCCAAGGCGATGATATACGGTTCGGTGGCGACGACATCTTTGAGAATCGCCCGCGAAATGCCCTCGATCGTCACCAGCAACGACCCACCCGCACCCGCCTGAACCGAGCGGACCTCGGTAAACACGCCGACCTGATGGATCGGCTGGGGACCGGAGGTTTCCACCTCGGCTCTGGAATACGACGAGACAAACCGGCCGCCGCTTTGTTGGCAGGTCTCGATCAATTTCACGTTTTCGGGACGCCCGACCTGGATGGAAAAGGTCATCCCCGGAAACAACACACCGGTCATCAGCGGCAGGACCGGATAGTCCGAGAGCTTGTCGGCGCTGATCGTCGGTACCCGGCTCTGACTGCGTATCAATATCTGCTTTGGCGCGTCCATCTACTTAGATATCGGCTGTAAGGGCCGATTCTCCCAGCCCAAGTACCTTCAACGCCCGACCCTTGTCAACGACTAACTCGCAACTTCAACAAGTCGCCGTAAGCATATAAACAACAACGCACTACGGTAACTACTACTGGACGGTCGTCAGACTCCGAATCTCATAGTCCGGGTGACTCTTCAAATTCTCGACATTGATCTGGATTCTGCCCGGGTCAATGTCCAGCCGGTAGTACCCCAGCCGGTTGTTTTCGATAATCGGCCAGTCGGCCCGCAGTTCGGCGTTGATCTCATTCTTCATCCGGTAGAGGTACCGCGCCTGATTGAAGCCGATTTCGATATCGTCCTTGTACACCCACCCGGCGGGCTGTTGTCGCCGCCACCAGGCAAGCTTGGCGAAATACTTGAACGACTTGCCGGTCAGGCGGACGGGAAACCCGTTGATCTTCACCAGATACCGGTCGTGTTCGCAGGACCCGTCGATCTCCACCAGTTCCGGGGTAAACCCGATGGTCTGCGAATTGAGCGTCATGGTTTTCATGTCAACCTCCTCTTGAATATCACACAATTTCATAGTGAGCCGTGCGGCTCGGTTTTTGTCTTTGATGAGTTGTGCCAGCCGTTCTTGCGACAGGCCGGCCAGCGCGCTTACGCTGTCGAGGCCGTCGGTCTGAAGGGCCAGCATATCGGCACGGGTAAGGATTTCACCGACCGCCCGGTGCAGATCGGCCAATTTGGGCGGCAGACCGTGGCGCACGCTGAAGGCCAGATCGCGCAGGAGCGGCACATTGGGATTATCGAGATCGTCCGCCTCTATCAGCGAGGCCAGGCCGCGACAGAGATGAGCGGCGGTCTCCCCCAGCGAAAGAATCTGCCCCAGATGCAGTTGGTACCGTTCTTCGAGTTTCTGCACGGGCACAAGCCGGCGCCAGTCTTCGAGCAAGAGCAATCCTTTGAGTGATGCGGACAATCGATAAGACAGGGGCTGGCGGCGATGATTCTCCGGCAGAAGCGGCACCGCCTCTTCGACCGAGTGGTCGAACCTCTGATACAGCATTTTCACCGGCAGATTCTGCCGATGCTCAATCCGGGTGAGCATTCCGGGGACCAGCGGCCAGTCGGGAGCGGAAAGCGCGAGGGCAAGCCAGCCGAATTCCGATTCCGGTGATCTGCGAGCCACCTGTGTCCGCAATTTAGCCGCCTGCCGAACCGACAGTCCGGTGATGGCGACGGCGCGTCCGCGAGGTGTAACAATCAGGGTATTATCATCGCCGTCAGATCGAATACAGCCACGGCGCTCCAGCGCCCGCACGACGGCCGCCCAATCGAGGTGAGTGTCTCCTTGAAGCCGGGCATGGAGTGTCCGGGCGTACAGATTCTTCAAATCAGATTCCGATGTAGCCAGACCGCAGACACACATGCCGAGCGCCCAATCTTCCGGCGGAAGCGAGTCGAACGCCGACGAGAGTCTTTCACTGTCCTGAGAATCGGCGAACGCCACATAACTTTCCCAGAGGATGTCGCGATCAAACTCCGAGCCGGCGAGCACGATGGCTTTGCCGGGACCGTCGGCGTTCAGCCCCAGCCGACCGGCCCGACCGCACATATTTTCAAACTCGGCGCGGCTGATCGGCGCGAGTGAGGCGCGGTCATCGTAGGCGCCGACGACGAATTTCACGGTTTCCAGATAGACGGTGTCCACGGGCAGATTGACGCCCATAGCCAGCGTCGTGGTGGCGACCAGAACGCGCACCTCTCCCCGCGTGAACGCCTCCTCGACAATCCGGCGTTGACGCGGCGAAAGGTCCGAGTTGTGAAAGGCCACTCCACGACTCATCGCCTGCGACAGGGAACGAACAAGAAAGGACGGCTCCTCGGCGCTCAGTTCCTCAAGGGCGGTTTTGGCCGGGGGAAAAGAAGCGGATGCGGCCAGGCGAAAGGCCAGATCGACGGTGTTCTGCCGTGATTTCAGAAAGACCAGCGTGGAACCTTCCGTCTGTTTGATCTGGTCGATAAGCCCGTCGATCATGCCGTCAACCGTTTCGCCAAACGGACAGGCGGTGTTGGTTACCGCTCCGGTGTTGAACGAGCGGAAGCGAATCGATTTTTCGGCCGCCACCCCGACCAGCAGATCGACCGGCCGCACGGCTTCTTCGACGACGGTCGCGCCAAGCCATTCCCCCAGCTTGGTGAGGGAGTCGCCTCCGAGCACGGCGGAGAGGCCGACCAGCGAGGGTCTGTAGGTGGAAGAGTTGATACGGGTCAGCAGGCGTTCCAGCACCGCTCCCCGTCGCGGGACGCCGAGCATCTGCAATTCATCAACGACCACCAGACCGATATTGGCCAGCGCGTCCAGTTCGGTCGTCAACAGCAGGTCGAATTTTTCGTAGATCGACACCGCCAGCTGATAATCACCGCGCAGGAACGCCTCGTCGTTTTCGCTCCGATCGCCGGTGGCGATCAGGCATTTGACGCCCAGCCCGCCGAAGAGCGCTTCGAATATCCGGTACTTTTCTTCGGCCAGAGATTTCAGGGGAAACAACAGCGCCACTTTGCGACGCTCGGCGAGCGCTTTGGCGGCCACCAGTTCGGCGCAGAATGATTTGCCCGACGAGGTCGGCGCGGCGATAATCATCCGCATGCCGCCGTCGGCGCTACTCCCCGGCTGTCCCAGCAGACCGGCGCGGATCGCCCGTTTCTGCACCGACAGAAGGGTCTCCCCCTGGCGTTGCCGCCAGTTTTCGATAACCCGTTTTGGGATTCCGTATCGATCCAGTTCCTCAAGTCGCATATGGCCCCTTCCTTTATTGTCAGACGCTACAACTTTCAAAGCCACACCCCGGGCAGGAAAAACACCCGCCGAGCCGAACCATCCCGCCACCGCAATCGGGACACGAAGCGGCGTTCTGATAGGCGCAGTCGGAGACCGGCGGCGGACCATACGGATTGCCGCCATCAAAATTGGTCAGATACAAGAGCGCTCCGTGTCCTTCGGAGGCAACCATCCCAAACTCCAGATTCAGATTCTGCATATGCTCGCTCCTTTCGGGCCTTTTCCTGATATCGGCCTCGCAAACATGATACTGCACATTTGTGCAGGTGTCAAGAGAATTTGGGGTAGAAAGTGATATTGGGTGAGGGCCGGGAAGGTGGGGTTGGCCTATGGTATTGTGTTATAGGCGGTTAGGGGAGATAGAGATGTCAACCCCGAAGACGGGGTTGACCTACGAAGACGTGTCCGGCGGCTTCCGCCGCAGTATTCAATTCAGGCGAAACACCACCGGATAGGTGACCCAAACCGCTATCGGATGACCGTTCTGGATGGCCGGACGGTAGCGGCACAATCTCGCGGAGTTGACTGCCGCGATATCGAGGCACTCCAGACCCGACGACACCAAAACCACGACCTTTCGCACTCCTCCCTCTTTGTCCACCAGCACCTGAAGCGTGACCCGCCCCTCAAGCCCGGCTCGGATCGCCTGGGGCGGGTAGTCCGGTTTGACTTCGCGAATCATTACCGGAAGTGAATCGCACGGGACAAACACGGTGGGATCGAGAAGCAACTCCGTTTGCCCGGGATCGACCGAAAGTGATGAATCACCGATGCCGATCGAGCTATCGAGGCCGGATCCAATAGCGCGTTCCTCCCGGGTCGGAATCGGATCAGTCTCGGGGGAGTCGTCAACAGGAACCGGAATGATGGCGTGATCAACGGGTGGTTTGGTATGACCGCCGGGTTGGGGGGTCGGCGGTATGATCCTGGGCGGAGGAGGGATTTCGACACGGCTCTCATGGCGAGGTTGCAACGGCGAGATTACGACGGTCTGGCCTTTCGGAATGACACTCCATACCGCAAGCCCCAGCCCGATCAAGATGAGAACCAGCATCTGGGCCATCAAGAGGTTTGCCTGATACCGGGCTTTCAACTCATAGGCGCCGTATCGGTAGTACAGGGTGGAGTTTGATCCGTTCATCTTTCATTCCTCCTTCGAGAATACAGTCCGAAAGCGAAATGCTTCCGTGGGCCTTCAGTATTTTGACGGATGGAGTGAGCGATTTGTTTAGGAAATAAGATAGCCCGCGCGCGGCGCTCGCGCCCCACGAAAATAACAAACCCCCTCGCGTTTGGCGAGAGAGGGTCTGCGTTACATTTATCGGATCAGCGGGTCAACCGCCGGCGTTAAGATTGAACCGACAGGGGTAGGTCACCCAGCAAGCCACCGGTCTTCCATTCTGAATAGCGGGTTTGTACTTGCAGAGCGGCGCGGCCTTGACGGCGGCGTCATCAAGCGACGGTGTGCCGGATGACTTGGCCAGTTTGGCATCGCGAACATTACCGTCCTTGTCCACCAGAGCCATCACCCACACGGTTCCTTCAATACCCGCTTGCTTCGCCAGCCGGGGATATTCCGGCTTAACCTCTTTGATCATCTCGGGCTGGACTTCGACCGCCACAAATTCGCCGGCGGCCGGAAGGTACTCGTCCTCCTTGATGTCGACCTTGATATCTCCCCCGTCGCCGGCCGAGATATCGGGCGGCACGATATCAGCCAGTTCTTCGCGGGTGGCCAGCACGACATCGTCGTTGGGAGCATCTTCATCAGCCACGGGTGTCGGGATACCGACTTTGGGCACGGCCACGTTCGGCTGGGTCACTTTGACTTGCGGCGGTTTCTGGACAATAGTCGGCGGCGGGCCAAGCTCGGCAATCGTCTTGATGACCGTGGGGGCCATGAAGACCTCCTCCGATCCCTTGATCAACTGAACGATCCAGGCCGTCAGCAGAACAACCACGACCAGCGACACGGCCAGACCGGTCGCGGTGGCGAAGTTCTTCTGATACTTTTCCTTTAGCTCATAGGCGCCGTACGGCGTATATGTCGCATTGTTGGGACCAATCATAATTACAACTGTCCTTTCGACCGGGCCAGGGCCTCCGCTTCGGCCATAATCTTGTCATCCCGGTCATCCCAGTCGCCGACCGCGTACCGGTAGGAGAATTTCTGATCTTTCGGAATGTCGTCTATCTTCGCGAGATTCAGTTGTTTTCTGGTGTACTCGTTCCAGGCGCGCTCGATGACGTCGATCTCGTCGAGGATATTCACCATGTCGGAGTACATGGCATCTTTGTGAATGAGGATGAGGGTGTTCAACTTGGGATTCTCGCGGTTCAGGCCGGTGAGCATATGCTGAACGCTGTCCGGATTGTAAGCATATTCGACACTATCGGGTTTGTTCTTGGAACTGGGGATCAGATTGGGCATGTTGTCGGACCCGATCTGTCCGGTGTGCCACCAGAAGCGGCCCTTGGCGTCGACATGAATCGTGAGCACATTTTTCGCGGCGATGTCGATTTTGACGTCATCGTCCGGTGGGAGGTTGATCTCCATGGCCTGCGGCATGGCGAACACGGTGGTCACCATGTAGAAAATCAAAAGCAGAAAGGCGATATCCACCATCGGGGTCATGTCGATGCGCACCCCGACCCGCCGTTTGGGACGTCTCAGTCCTTTCTTATGGCCTTTTGCCGCGCGTTCTACTACATCGCCTGCCATCTATACTCACTCTCCTCTGCGCCCGCCGGACTGGCCGGACGGACGGATCAAATGTCTTATCCCTTACCCGATTCGCGTTCCGGATCGGTAATGATCAGGAAGCGTTCGAGGTGGTTCTCCTGCATTTTCTTCATCACGGTCTGCATGACGCCGAACGTGGCGCGACCATCGGCTTTCACCACCACCAGCGCCTTGATATTCTTGGCGCGGGCGCGGAGGATTTCCGAGGCCACGTTGTACTGGTCGCAGACGCGCACCCGGCGGCCGGTGGTCTCGACATCCTGGCCGTCGATATTCACTCTCACCTTCTCCACGTAGTCGACATACAGCGAGTCGAACTTGGTCACCGTGATACTGATGATGTCCTTGTCCGGCAGTTCGATCTGCGAGTGCGACTGGGGCAGTTCCACCGCCCGGGCTTCCGGTGGTTTGAACTGGGTGGTCGACATATAGAATATGAGCAACAGAAAGGCGACATCGACCATCGGAGTCATGTCGATCCGGATGGAGACCCGCCGTTTCTTCTTGATACCCATCGCTTACTTTCCTTCTTTCGCCTTCAAAATCTGCAGAACCTCGAAGGTGGCTTCGTCGGTCGTGTAGTTGAAGGAGTCTACCTTATTAACAAAGAAATTGTAGAAAAAGATTCCGAGAATACCCGACAGAAGGCCGCCGGCGGTATTAATGAGCGCCTCGGAGATACCGACCGCCAATTGCTGGGCGTCGATGACGCCGCCCTCGACGTTACCGGTAGCCGCAAACGCGCGGATCATACCAACGGTGGTGCCCAAAAGTCCGATCATAGTGGCGATCGACGCAATGGTTGACATGGCGATCAGGTTGCGCTCAAGAAGCGGTCCCTCAAGGGCGTTGGCTTCTTCGATGGCGGCCTGGGTCAGCTGGATGCGCTTTTCGGAGTCGATCCCCCGGTCGGCGCGGGCTTCGCGATACCGCTCGATACCGGCCCTCAGGACGTTGGCGGTGGTGCCGCGCTGTTTGTCACAGGCCGCGACTGCGCCGTCGAAATCGTCGTTCTGAAGCATGGTGATCAGCTTCTTGAAGAAGATCTGAACGGAGCTTTTGCCCTTGGCGACGCGATAGAGCGACAGATACCGCTCGACCACGAACACGATGAGCATGAGGAATACCATGATAAGGATAATGACCAGCGGGCCACCCTTGTAGATGGAGTGGACGATCGGATTCTGTGAGGTTTTGAACACCCCATAAAACATGAAGAACCCGACAGCCAACGCGATCAGGGCGTTGAGCGTGACGAACAAGGTTTGTTTAACCACGAGAAAAGACCTCCAGAAATACTAAATGTTAGATTTCAATACCTTTCAAGGCGAGCATGGTCGAGCCGGCCATCGCGATGTAGAATCCCCAGGTCAGGGAGCCAAGATAGGCGCCGGGGCCGTAGCTGGCGCCCAAACTTGAGAATGTCGCCGGGGCGTCAAAGCCATAGCTTCCGCCGAGGAACGACAAAAGCAGACCGGCCGCAAAGGCCCCGAGCGGAATCCAGTTATATATGAGCCGTTTCTTGAGAACCAGCGCCTGCTGGTCGGCATCGCCCTTCACAAAATACATTTCATATAACGTCATGGCCGGAAGCACCAGACAACTGATGGTGATGGCCAGAAACAGCAACGCCGTGACTAATAGCGAAAAACCGGACGAGAAGATGGCCCCGCCAGCGGTGGCGAGTGCGATCAACCCCTCCACGCCCAGTTTGGTGGTCGTGGTTCGGTCCATCTTGCGCTGAATCTTGGTCATAGTGATGACTTCTTCATTGGCCGATTCCCCCGCAACCGTCTGGGTCGAGCCGCCGGAAGCGGAAGTCTGGCCCGTGCCTTTGGCCGGCACTTCGTGGTAAATCGAATACCACGGCATGAACAGGGCGATGATCACGAGCGCGGCAACAACCGTCATAATAAGACGTTCGCCGCGCGAGACACGCTCTCCCAGGAGCGTACATTTGTCGCGGACAATCTGGCCGCGGGAGCGTCGCGCCTTGGCCTGATCAACATACTTCTGTTTCTCGGCCTCCGAGGTGAACAGGTCTCCCGGTTTGCCGGGGAACACCTCAAAGCCGATATAGCGAAACCGCTGGTCTTCGCTGATCCGCTTGATATCGTCGTTTGCTTTCTGGGCCATGTATCTTTCCGTAATTAAGGGAAAACCGGGCTAAAATTCAAATCTGGTTTCGTCAAACCCTTTTTTGAAATCGGGATTTTTTGGCTCACATTTCATACCCTTGGCATACCATTCGTTGGCCGCCTTGAAATCGGCTTTCGAAGCGGTCTTGTTGCCGGCGTTGGCGACGGCCCGAAGGTGGTAGCTCTGCGCAATCCAGAGGATCAGAGTCGCATCCTTGCAGGACCCTTCCTTGGCGACGCAGTCGTAGGCGTCGGTGAAATAACCGAGCGCTTTGGTATAGTTTTTCTGGCAAAGATTGTCGCCGAAATAGGCGAATACGAGCGAGCGCTTGGCGATACAGTTCTTCGGTTCGACAATCAGAAGCTTCTCGAAGGTGGCCACCCCTTCGGTGCACTTGCTCAAGTTAAAGAGGTATATGCTTCCCAGTCGCAACAATACGCCGGCCTCGGTGGGTTGAAAATCGAGGTACTTTTCCAGATAGCCGGCGGCAACTTCATAATAGTTTCGGTCGGTGTTGACGGGGATGGCCGCCGCCGAATCGGTCGCTGGTGCGGAACCGCCGTCGTCGAACAGATTGAGGTCGTCGCCGGACTCTTTGTTGCCGGCCATTTTCAGGGCGCAATACCCGCCGTTCTTATAGACACTGGCCGAGGCCGAATCAACGCCGGCGGCGATTCGCTTTTCGTAATACTCGAGCGCCTGGGAATAACTCCCCAGATTGTGATAGGCCAGGGCAACGTTGAGCAGAACGCGTTTCTGCTGGGGATTGATTTCGAGAGACTTCTGGTAGTAGTTGACGGCGGCTGTAAAGTCGGTCGGCTTCTTGTAGAAGGCGCAGTCGCCGAGCAGTTGATAGGTTTCGTCGGCCGACGCGGTGCTGACAAAGTCGGATGACTGCTCGGACAGCCATTGCAGATGTTTGTTGAGCATGCTGTCGGCGCGGTCGTACTGCTTGGTCCCCCAGAGCGCCTTGCCGTAATAGAAGTAGATGTCGCGCGGCTCGTAGTGAATGACATTCAGCACGGTGTCGAAGTAGGCCACGGCGTCTTCAAAGACATACAGATTGACCAGCGACATGCCGACCTCGAAGAAGGCGCGGACATGGGCGGAGTCGGGGGCGGCTTTGGTCAGATCAAAATACCGTTTGTAGGAACCGATAGTTTCTTTGAATCGGGCGGCGCGTTCGTCGCGGGTCTTGGAGGAAAGCCCGGCTTTGAAATAGATGCCGCCGGCTCGCATCCAGGCAGGACCGTAGGTGCTGTCCTTTTTGAGTACGACCGCCAGCTTCTCGATCGCGCAATTATACTCTTTCATGTCGAGGCAGGCCTCGGCCCAATGGTAGTACACTTCCGAGGAAGCCGTGTCCAGTTTCACCGCCCGCTCGTAGTTGCCGGCCGCCAGCGAGGGTATCCCCTGCTTGAGATTGGCGTCGCCCAGATTGATGTAGTATTCGGCTTTGGTGGAATCGTCGACAATGGCCTGTCGGAAGGCCTTATCGGCCTCGGCGTACGATTTCCGGGCCATCATGACCAGTCCGAGACCGTTCTCAAACATGGCCCGCGCATCACGACCTTTCTTGATGCCCGATTCGAACACTTTCTGGGCGGAATCGAGTTTGTTCTGGCGCAGATAACTAAGTCCTAAACCGCACAGGGATTCCCAGTGGCGCGACTTTTTGTCGAGGGCCAGCTGGTATTGTTTCGCGGCGTCCTGAAAATTCCCCCGGGCAAAGTAGATCTCGCCCAGCGTGTAGTAGTTCAGATGGAAGGCCTTATCGACTTCGATTTCCTTGACAAGGAGATCGATGGCGCGGACCGTGTCGCCGCTCTTGAGAGCGGTTTCGATCACGGGCTTCAGCCCTTGGGCGCTCACCACAGGAGCGGCCAGAGTCGCCACCGTTACCAACAGACACGCCAGTGCGGCGTGACCAACGAAGTGCATTCTCAAATTACTCACCCATCTTCCCTTACACAGAATGTTGAAAATACGATCTCTCCAACGAGTGTCAAGTCCAATTTTCTCTTGGCCTTGCGGACCAGAGATCGGCATGGCGCGGCGACCAGTTGCCAGACGCCAAGGGCGCGCCAGATGGCGAAGCAGGAGGCCGATGTAAAGGCCAGAAAGCGGGCATCGGACGTCAGGACATCGTCGAATGTGCTATCCACATAGATCACGGTAACCTCCAGAATCAGCGCCGCAACGAGATCAAGTACTCGTGTAATCAGGGCCATGCTGTTCTGTCCTTTATACATTGCTACCGTCCAGTTCTTCCAGGCATTCTCCAACGGATCCTGCCCGCGACAGGTGGATTCTTCACTATGCTCACTTGATGTCAACCGACGTGCCAAGGATGGAGGCGCAATTGGTCGCGTGTAGCGTAATGCGCTGTACCACAGCAACATACAGGTAGCGGCAAGGGGTTGGGAGCGACGATTGAGGATTAAGGAATCTATAAAGAGGGCGCAGGATTTGCGCTGAGCATCGCCCGGAGAATTGAGTGCGACAGCAACATATTGCCACACATTGGATTAGCGGAACGGCTTAGAGCCGGACCGGCGCAACCAATCCAGGTAGACTCGTACGTTTCCACTACCTGCGAAATCGAAGTACATGAGTCCGGAAAAGGCGACGCGCCGCCCGTGGAAGTCTGTTGCCGGATGAAATCTCATCTCGGAAATGGCCTCCCGGCAGATCGACGCGACGATGGAACTCCTGTTGCTCATACGAGTCGGCCACGCCTGACCGGAAGTATCAAAGGTGCACCAGACACTGACCGGGCCGTAAGGCTTCCCAGTAGCCCGGTCAATCCCAACCGAATCAGCGTTCACGGACGCGGGTATCGGGGGAATCATGACGCCCTCGGTATCGATCACCAGCCGGATAAGGAACTGCTCGACGGTACCGGCGGTGTCCTTTCCAGGCAATCCAATAGGTCGGGTCGGGTAGCGGGCACGGGGGTGATAGATCACGACGGCATAGACGGTTGACGCAGTAAGTGTTTCGCCGACCCGCGCTGGGGTGTAGTCCGCCCAGTTGAAAGCCGAGGCGATTTGATCGGTAAACCCGACCATGGTAGTGCGCACCGTTTCGACCTGACCGGGTTTTCCGTCGGCGTTGACGTCAATTTTCAACAGCGCGTAAGGCAGGTCGGTCAGCGAGTCTCTTTTAGAGCAGGTGAAGAAGACGGGAGCCAGACGATTGAGGAGAGGGGACGAGACACTATTGGCCTGCAGACCCGCCGCATAAAGCCGGGGGTCGCCGAACCGTCCGCTATCGGTGACCGGTGTGGAAAGGCGCGCACGAACTGACCCGGCGAAAAGTGCCAGTTCGGCGGGTATGACCTGCGCCACCGCTTCTGAATCGCGCTTTCCCGGCACAAACTCCACCTTCCTCAGAATGGAATCTAGGAGGCGAATCAGGATCGAATCCTCCGCGAGTTGCCCGGTGACTGAAGTCACCGAGCCGTCGGCGGAAACGTGAAAGTTAATGGGTACCAGCAGATCGAATCGAGCGTAAGGGTTTACCGTCCTCGGCACAACCACCAGCGTCGATTTGGGATAGGCAAGCGCCACGCCCAAAGTCGCCGGTCGTTGCCGTTCCTCCGCCCCAAGCGCCACACCAGCGACAATCAGAAGCCAGAGCAGGCAGGCGGACACTCCAGCGATGGTGGACGGACGCCGGCCTGCTGAATCTGTTGATCGTGTCATTGTCACAAGCTATACTTGGTCTGCGCCTATAGCAAAGTTTAATCCCTGTGGTAACAGTACGTCCCTCCCTCAGCCGCAATATCGTCGCTCTCTGGTCCGCTCTTGTTATACGTCTGGCCGTGGGGTTGGTCTTCGTGCCGTACATCGCCGCCTCGCTCGGTCCCTCCCGATACGGGGTCTGGACCGTGCTCTTTCAGATCATCAATTATCTGGCCCTGCTTGATTTCGGATTCGAGAAGGCGGTAGTGACCTTTGTTGCGTCGTTCTGGGGAAAGGGTGACCACGACGGAATCAACCGGACCCTGGCGACGTCATCCCGCCTCTACCTCTGGTTCGGCTTAGCCGCCTTCGCCGGGGCCTGCCTGTCCGCCTGGCTCCTCCTCCCCCATCTTCGGGCCGAGTCAACAGAGGTCTTACGCGAGGGTCAGATGGCGCTGGTGATTATCGGCCTCTTCACGGCTTTACGCTTCTGGTTCACGCCCGTGACTGCCGCACTGGGGGGATTTCAGAGGTACGACGTTGTCACGTCAGCGCAGGTGGTTGAGGACGTGGTAAGGACAATCGTGATGATTGTGCTTCTCGGGCAGGGGTACGGCCTTGTTGCTCTTGCCCTGGCTGTGCTCGGCTTTGGTTTCGTGAGAATGGGCATTTCAATATGGTTGTTAAAGTGCACTTTCCCCCAGTGGCGGCTGACGGTATCAAAAGACCCGGCGCTGGCCAAGGACCTCTTCTCATATTCACGAATCACGTTTGGTATCACGATTGCGTGGCTGATTATTTTCAATACCGACTCCATTATCCTTGGATTCATGGCATCCACGGTCGCGGCCGGAGTCTTCGCCCCGGCGGCTCAACTGGCGCTCTATTCGCGGCATCTAATCAACGCGATCGGGACACCGCTGACTGCCGCCGCCGCCCACGCCGGAGGGGCGGCGGATCTCAATCAAAGCCGCGAACGATACCTGAAGTTGTTCGGGGTGGCTTCATATGCGGGCTTTGCCATGATGGCAGGAGTCGCTCTTTATGCCGAGCCGTTCGTTAAGCTCTGGCTACCGGCCGGGTTCGAAGAAACGGCCCGTGCCATGATCATTCTGGCCGCCGGGTCGGCTGCCTTTCTGCCGCACATTCTTAGTAACGCCATGCTGTTCGCGCTCAATAGGCACCGATACCTGCTGATCACGGTCGCGATCGAAGCCGGCCTGAAACTCGTGCTGGCGATCGCGCTGGTCGGAAAATATCAGGTTACCGGGATTGCACTGGCCAATGCGATTCCTCAAGTGGTCATCTATATCGCGGTTTATCCCGTTCTGGCGGGGCGGGCGATAGGGATATCCCCATCGCTTCTCATCGGGCGTCAATTCAGAACCGCGGTGCTCGCCATTGTCTTCACTTTACTCCCCGGAAAACTGATCGGTCTGGCGTGGTCAGCCGACAACTGGGTCACTCTGGTAGCAAGCATGGTTGGAGCCGCAGTGATCTCGGCGGCCGGATTCTGGATTTCGATGTCGCCTGACGAACGAGCGGAGATTCGATCGCGTTTGCTACGTCGCTACTAAAGGCCTCCAAAAGAAAACCCGCGTGAGGTTCATCACGCGGGTCGGATCAAACTGAAATCAGTTTCTAGTTTATGGCCCTGGCCTCATCGTTGGGGCGGTCCCCCGAACAGTCCATCCGCCAGGCGCCGCGAATCGGCATGTTCATCTTGGGCGTGGTGAACCCGCCTGGAGGAATGCCTATCTCACCCATGACATCACCGACTTCCCCCTGCCCGTTGATCGTAAAGCGACCCTTGAACAGAGCATGTCCCGCGCCGCACATCATGCACATGGTCGGATCATCATAAACCCAGGTTCCGAATAGCTCGCCGACTTCGGCGCCCGTCGTATCGGTGTACTTACCGACAAACAGCTGTTTGTTTTCCTCGGTGGTAAAGAACTTCCCATACACTTTGGGCATATTTACGGGAAGCGGCGGCATGGGCATCATACCCGCCGGAAGCCAGTACCCTTCGAACGGACCATTCTGCGCGGTTGAGTCGCGATGCCAGACTCCCAGGATTCCTCCATGCGGACACTGCGGCCGGGGAACCTGACGAGCGAATATTGCCACGCCGTTGTGATCATCAACTTTGTAGAGCGCGTTATATCGCACCAGGCCTGAAAGTGGAATTTCCAGCGAAAACGGCGCGGTGCTGAAGGCGAGGCGCGGTTCGACAAGATAGACTATCCCCCGCTTCGCGAGGATGACGACGTTGAAGCCGTCAAAATCTCGGAACGTGGTCGAGGCCCAGGCGATGGTCGAGGAATCGGGGCTCGGAAGGAGCGAATCCTGCCCCTTCTCGAAACAGATGGCACTGCGGACTTTCAGACCGCCGACGGCGCCAAAATTGAGCTTTCCAGACCAGTCGGTCGGGGTGGCGGTGGAGTCGGTCGCTTTGGCGAAATGGCCCCAGATAAAGGTGGCTACAAAGACATCGAATCTTGTTTCAAACCAAACGACCCCCATATGAAAATCGGGCGAGGCCTGCGGATTGGTGAACTCTTCGGGACGATTCTGGTCCAGCACCACCTGCAAGTCCTTGGTCACCAGATCCGGCGAAGAATCTGCGACCGCAGGAGCGGTCGTTTTCTCCCCGGAACACCCAATGATGAGCAGTAACAGCGCTGTCGTCATCAGCAGAACGATTTTCTTCATGGAATCCTCTCCTTTATAGGGCGGACGCTATTGTAACCGGTACTGGCCTTCATGGTCGGGATATATCGACCAGCCAGACTCAATATAATATACCGTACCCGGAATCCTTTCAGCAACCATGAAATCTTTCGTCGGGCCATCAAAAACATACCGAAACTGTCTCCATCTGCCCATAAATAAGGGGCATCAGCGCTTAATAGACGAACAGGCCTCGAATTTTGTGGCAATTGGGACAGAAAAAGAACCGCCGCCATGGGCATGGCGGCGGCATGGCAGAATCTCGATACCAACGATTAATACTTGTCGTGCAGTTCCTCGACGGCCGCGACAATCTTTGGCACGGTCGGCAGACAGGCTTCGTCGCCATCGACGCCATACGCCACGCGGGCGTCAATCGCGGTCAACAGCTTCACCGGGGCCTCGAGACTGAAAAGCCCCTCGCCGCTGGTGATGATTGAGGCAATGGTGGCCGCCGCACCGCCTGCGAAGCGGTCCTCGGTCACAATCAGCACCTTGCCGCACTCTTTGGCGGTTCGGATGATACATTCTTCGTCGATCGGCTTGACCGTGCGGAGATCGACAATCCGGGCATGGATTCCTTTTTCCAGGAGAACTTCGGCGGCTTTGCGGCACATTTGCATGGTCGCGCCGTACGTGATGATGCCGACATCGGTGTGCTCCTCGTGATACACCTTGGCCACGCCAAATGGGATCAGTTCGTCGATATCCGGTAGCGAGGTCTCAATCGGAACCCCTTCCCAGTCGCGGCGATTGTAGAGCGCCACCGATTCGCAGAACAGAACCGGATCATCGCAGGCCCAGGCGGTCTTGAGCAATCCGGCGGCATCGTGGGCGTTGGACGGCACCGCGATCAGTAGACCGGGAATATTCATCCAGGTGCCCAGATTTCCCTCGGAGTGCCAGAACGCCCCGGCGCCCTGTTTGTACCCGCCGTAGGTAGTGCGAATCACCATCGGGAGGCGGAAGAGTCCGCCGGAACGCTGGTAGGTGGTCGCAATCTTGTCCTTAAGGACCTGATAGGCGGGCGACATATAATCGAGAAACTGGATTTCCGGCATGGGGCGGCGACCCTGATAGGCGTGCCCGGAGGCACGGCCGAGAATGCCGGCCTCGTCAAGCGGCGTGTTGAAACACCGGTTGTTGCCAAATTCCCGCTGGAGATTCTTGGTGGCCAGAAAGACGCCGCCTTTGCCTTTCAGCTTGCTCTGCTTTTCCTTCTCCTCGACCATGTGGCCAGAGAAGTCGGCGACGTCCTCGCCAAACAGGATGACATCCTCGGTCAGCTGGAACAGATCAAACAGAGTGTAATTGATTGCAAAGCGCATCGTCATCGGACCGACATGCTCCGGCACCTCCGGCGATGTGAAGTACCCCTTCTGATGGTACTCTTTGAACTTGGCGGCGCGGTCGATTTTGCAGGCATCGCGGTACTTTTTCCAGGTGGCTTTCACGTCCTCAAAATTGTAAGTCGACACCAGCCCCTCGATCAGCTCCCTAGTCTTGGGCACAAAAGTGGACACGGCCCACTGCGACTCGGCGGTGATGGCGGTGTCCAGTTCGTCCCATATGTCGCCGATTTCCTCCGGTGAAATGACGCCATCCTCGATAAACGCGTTACAGGTTTTGAGGATGCAGTCGTTGTAGGTGTGCCAATCGGCCTCGACCGGGTCCATATAGAACGTCTGATCGTCGGAGCCGGAGTGGGAGCCCTCGCGGGTGGTGCGCACGTTCATCAGCACCGGGCCATTGCCGGCGCGGGTGTACGCCTCCGCTTCCGCGGCTTTGGCCAGAGCATCTTTGACATCGGTTCCGTCAACCTGCAGAATTTTCAAGCCGAATCGCTGGAACCCCTCGAACGGCGTGGTCGGGTCCCCTTCGGGGAACTGTTCCTGCACCGAAACGGAAATGGCCCAGCCGCAGTTGTAAATCGCAAAAATGGCGCGGGTCTTGTAGAACACCGAATAGAAGACCGACCGCGCGAATTCCGATTCCGAGGTCGAACCCTCGCCGATACAGCACATGGTGACGGCATCGGACGGATACGCCCCTCCCGGGAGATGCGACTGTTTGGAAATCGGCACCGGATGTTTGATTGCTTCCGACAGTCCGGCCGCTTCGATGGCATGGGCGCCGGTCGGCGAGGCCTGCGGAATGATCCCCAGGTCAGGATAACCGGGGTGGGCCGGAATCTGCTGACCCTTGTTCCGACCACGGGAATCGCCTATAGCTTCAAGCATCTTATCGCGGAGCGACGAGCCGCGGAACAAATCAAACGCCTTGTTGCGATAGTAGCCGACAAACGGATCGGTCGGACGCAGATTGACGGCCAGAGCAACGTCCATCAGCTCCTTGCCGCCACACCCGATGAAAAACCGATTGTATCCTTTGCGAAGCAAAAGCTTCTCTTCGCGCTCGACCCGTCGGGCGGTCAACATCACGCGAAGCATGTATTTGAGTTCTTCCGGAGTCCGGCCGGAATACGATTCAAGCGGCTGGTTCGGCTTCGGCTTGGACGGCAATTTGCCGGAGTAATTGCGAACTTTGTCAATCAGTGCGAGAACTTCCAACTCTAAACCTCCTCAAGGGTTAGTCCCGGCCAAAACGACACCGGGGACGCTTCGGTCACCTAAACAACAGCAGGCGGCCAAAAGCTCCCCTAAAAATAGGACTTTTGATACAAAAGGCAAAAAGAATCTGGGCCGGCGGGCCGGAAATATCGGCATTATGGACCGACCTGATCCGAAAAGCTTTTTCCGCTTGTGGCGGCTCGGTTTTGGGGGTATGTTCCTTGCAACGCATACAGTTAGCCAGGAGGTCACAAACCCATGCCCGCCGCCAAATCAAAGATATCCCGCCGCCCGATCAAAGATACCGACCTGCTTCGACTGAACATCCCCACCTCCGTTTCGATCTCGCCGGACGAAACCAAAGTGGCCTGGACAGCGGAGCGAATCGACGAAAAGGAAAACAAATACTACACCAACATCTGGATTCGCGACCTTCGCTCCGGCCAGACCCGCCGTTTCACGCATGGAAACTGGACCGACGGCAAAGTGTCGTGGTCGCCGGATAGTTCTCAGTTCGCGTTCGTCTCCAGCCGCGAAAAGAAAACCGGTATCTGGCTGATGCCGGTCGAAGGCGGCGCCGAGCGAAAGATCATCGAACTTGAAGCCGATCTGGGCGATCTGCACTGGACACCCGACGGAAAGCATCTGGTGTTCGCTCTGCGATACAAGGACTCGCATTTCATTTCGGACGAAAAGAAGAAGACGGAAGCGCCGGTCTATCGCCATATCACCCGGCTGTTCTATCGCCTCGACGGGTACGGTTTCAACCCGAAAGACCCGTTCCAGATTTACACGATCGAAATCGAGACTGCCACACTTCGTAAGATTACATCGGGGAAGCGGGACAACCACACGCCGGCAGTGTCGCCCGACGGCCGCATGATCGTGTACATCTCGAACCGCACCAAAGATCCGGATATCGAGGCCCTGCGCGACGACCTCTTCCTCATTCCGTTCAAGGGTGGCAAGGAACGGCGCATCCCTACTCCTGCGGGACCAAAGGAACTTCCGAAGTTCTCCCCCGATGGGAAATTGATTGTCTATGCTGGTCACGACAACCCGAACGACGCCTGGGGGGTGACCAATCGGCATCTGTGGACAGTCGGAGTCAATGGCACGCCGAAGGCGAAAGACCTTCTGCCCAGGTTCGACCGGTTCGTGATGGATCAGACGATTGCCGATCTATCCGATGTCCACGACACCGCCTACCATGCCTGGTCGGGTGACAGCAAACGGATATATTTTCTGTCGTCCGATGACGGGATCACCAATGTGTATTATGTCCCGCGTTCGGGCGGCAAACCGACCCGTATTTTCAAGGGGGAGTGTCATATTAAGTCGCTCTCGATCAACGGGCGGGGACGCACGGCGGCCATGATCTGGGCCGACCTGAACAATCCGGGCGAAATCGCAACCTGTCCCGCTGAGTATGGCGGCGAGAAGAAAGTGACCCGACTGACCGATCTCAATCCAATCTTGAGGAGCGAGATTCAACTTTGCAGGACGCGCAAACTCAAGTTTCGATCATTCGACGGCACCGAGGTCACCGGCTGGCTGGTGACGCCGCCGAAGTTCAATCCGAATCGGAAATATCCGTCGATTCTGGAAATTCACGGCGGGCCGCGCGTTCAGTATGGCAGTACCTTCTTCCACGAGATGCAGTTTCTGGCGGCGAGCGGATTTGTCGTGCTTTACACCAACCCGCGCGGCGGGTCGGGTCGCGGCGAAACCTGGGCCGACGCCATCGCCGGCGGCTGGGGTGATCTGGATTACAAAGAC
>JACRAV010000404.1 GCA_016213305.1 Candidatus Zixiibacteriota bacterium
GTGCGGTCCGACGGGCAGTCGCTGACCTTTCTGGCCCGGAAACATGTCAGCCCGATCGCCGGAATTGCCACCGCGCTGGCGATCCTGTTCATCATTGTCACCGCTCTGGCCGGACTGGCGCTGGTGGTGGTCAATGCGCTGGCCGAATCCGCCTGGGCTACCTTCACCATCGCCGTAACCATGCCCGCCGCGCTGATTGTCGGACTGTATATGTACAAGATCAGGCCGGGTAAGCTGGTCGAGGCCTCGCTGGTCGGAGTGGCCATTGTCATTGCGGGAGTAGTGCTCGGCGAACCTATTTCGCACACCAGTTTCGGCTCCTGGTTTCTTCTGTCTAAACCGGCCCTGTCGATTATTCTCCCATTGTACGGGTTGATTGCGTCAACCCTGCCCGTCTGGCTGTTGTTGTGCCCGCGTGATTATCTCAGTTCGTATATGAAGATCGGGACGGTTGGTCTTCTGGCTCTTGGTATCTTCATCGTCAATCCGATCATCCAGATGCCGGCGGTCACCCAGTTCATTCACGGCGGCGGGCCGA
Organism: Candidatus Zixiibacteriota bacterium; assembly: GCA_016213305.1. Classification (GTDB taxonomy): domain Bacteria; phylum Zixibacteria; class MSB-5A5; order GN15; family FEB-12; genus JACRAV01. Next base: position 539 of record JACRAV010000404.1, read on the forward strand.
TCATTCCCGGCAAAGTCTGGCCGTTTGTCTGCATCACCATCGCTTGCGGAGCGATCAGCGGCTTCCATGCGCTCATCAGTTCGGGCACCACGCCCAAGATGATCAACAGCGAAGCGGATATCCGGCTGATCAGTTTCGGCTCGATGCTTACCGAGGCGGTGGTTTCCATCCTTGCCCTGATCGCGGCCACCACCATGATTCCCGGCGATTACTTCGCGATCAATCTTTCGCCCGAAGTGTTCAACAAGCTGGGCATGCACGTCACAAATCTGCCGCAGATCGAACAGATGACCGGCGAAGCGCTGGCTGGGCGGGCCGGAGGCGCGGTCTCGCTGGCGGCCGGCATGGCGGTGATCCTTGCGGGAATCAAAGGAATGGGCCACCTGATGGGGTACTGGTACCATTTCGCCATCATGTTCGAGGCATTGTTCATTCTTACGACCGTCGATACCGGCACGCGGGTGGCGCGTTACATTCTGCAGGAGATCCTCAAGCCGGTGCACCCGAAACTGGCCAGCTCGAACTGGCTTCCCGGAGTCTTCATCAGCGGAGCGATTATCAGTTTCCTGTGGGGATATCTGGTGTACCACGGCGACATTTCGACCATCTGGCCGATGTTCGGCGTGTCCAATCAGTTGCTGGCCACCCTGGCGCTTTCGATCGGCACGATCTATATCCTCGAACGCTCCGGGAAATGGGTATATGCGCTCACGACCTTTGTGCCGTCGCTGTTCATGTTCGCCACCACCTTTACGGCGGGGATTCTGAATATCACCGACAACTACCTGCCCAAACACAATTTTCAGGGGAATCTCAACGCCGTGCTGACGGTGATCATGCTGATTCTGGTGGTGATCATATTCGGCGAATCACTGCGGCGGTGTGTCCGATTCTTCCGGACCGCCCGAGTTGCGGCGCAACCGGCCGCAAAATAGCTTCCCGCTTAGCGGCGCAGAGTCCAGCGCAACAGTAGCAATCCGCCAATTCCGAGAAATACGCCGAGCGAAAGCCGGACATACATGGCCCAGTCCTCGCGCGCATACAGCAGTGAATATCCCGGATTTTGCGGATTGTAGTGGACGGTGACGGTGTCCCCCGCCGCATACTCGGCGGTGAGTTTGGAAGACTCGTCCTGTCGGATTCTGCGGTTGCCGAAACTGGGTACCCCCAGCGAGGTTGAGTCGGTGAAGACGGTCTCACCGACCCGGTAGGTATAGACGATCAGGGGGCGGATTGCCCGATCCCCGACGATTTCCGACCGGATAACGGTTCCTGTCACGGTCGGCCACGCTTTGACCCGGCGGGCACTTCGAATTTCCCCCAGGTCCCAGATCACCAGCCACACACAGGTGACGAACATCAGAACCGATAAGACCAGCAACCATCCCTTGGGGGTGCGTCGGGTCCGCCGCCAGCTTAGCGCGGCCAGCCCGGCCACGACAAAGAGGGCGATCAGTAGGGATAGGGCGGTCTGCATGGCAACTCATTGACTCGGTTGGGCTCAACATATCGCATCCGGTCCCGTCCCAGAAGCAATTTTTTTCGGTTGTTTTTGTCGGTGTCTCCCTGCAACTTACGGCGACTCTGGGCGTAGATGATGAAAGGACCTCGGCCCATGCGATTATTCACCCTTTGCCACAGATTGAAAGTCTTCCCACTTTTCATGGCCGCCGGCGCTTGGTTGTGGGGGATGGGCGTCTCAGCATCTGTCTTTCAAAAGGGAAAGCAGGTGGTCATTTCGAATTTGCATGTCATCGATGACGATCTTTACGTATGGGGTGAAGACTTTTCAATGGAGGGAACGATCAACGGCGATCTGACCGTCGGAGCGATGGGTGTTAAAATCTACGGCCAGGTGTCCAGGGCGGTCAATGTCTCCGGTTTGAAGGTCTTATACGCCGGCAAGTGCGGCGGTGCGTACCGATCCTGTGTGTACGAACAGACAATCGAGGGGGTGGTGGGTGGCTCGGCTGTCGCCATCGGTAATTTGATTGAACTGGGGAAGGGGGCGGTGGTTGAGCATGATTTCTGGGCCGCCGGGGGGACGTTGCGCCTCGACGGACTGGTCAAAGGAAGAGTCTGGGCACGAGTCAGGCATATCGTTATCACCGGCCAGATCAACGGGAATGTGGAACTTCATAGCGAGAACCTGACTATCCGACCTCCTGCAATCATAAACGGAAATCTTACCTATTATTCGAATAATGCGCCCGATATTGATACCGCCGGGGTCACGATCACCGGTACGGTGCGCCACGAGCGGCCCGATTCCGGTGCGTTGGAACATCGGTTAAGTATTGTCCAGAACACCCTCTTTCGCATTTCCGGTCTGATTGCGGCATTTCTCCTTGGCGCCATTCTTTTGCGTTTCTGCTGCCCGTACGTGGAAACTTCATTCCGGCTGGTTACGGCTAATTTCGCCACTTCGCTGGCGGCCGGCCTGGTGTTACTCGGAGTGATCGTGCTGAGTCTGATTGTGCTGATGATGTCGGCGTTGGCCGGCCTGATAGGTCAGGCGCTGATCGCCTCCGGCGGTGCCGGTTCGGTGTTCGGCTCGATCCTGCTGGTGTTTTCGATTCTGGCCCTGCCGATTTCGGGATTTTTCGGGCTGTCCGGCTCAATCATTTTCTATCTGGGGCGAATCGTGGTCGCTCTACTCGTGGGCGGCCTTGTCACCCGCCAATTGTCGGCGGATCGCAGAGTTCCCGGCTACGGCGCCATGTTTCTCGGACTTCTCATTCTGAGCGCGTTATTTGCCGTCCCGTACGCCGGTACCCTGATTTATCTGGTGGTTGCCACCATCGGCGCCGGAGCGTTGGTGGTGGGCGTAAAACGGTGTCGGGAAGCGATGCGGCAATCAGCCGCCGGCGCTTAGTATCCGCCGGCGCGTCCGCCGTAGCGCCAGTCCGCGACCGGCAACATGACGCCTGACGGTTCAAACGCGATCAGGTTCACGTCGCCCCACGGGTCCTTCTCATCGAGGCGATACCCCATCTGCACCAGCGCCTGTTTCGTCTCAGGGGCATAATCATGCTGACCCCGTTCAAATGAAATGACATCGGGTTGCCATTGATGGTGGAATCGGGCGTGAGCCACCGCGTCGGGAGGCGAGAGATGAAATCGGGTGATGTTCAGGACAGTTTCGGCAATGGTCGTGATGATTTTCGAACCACCCGGCGTACCAAGCGCAAGCAGAGGCCGACCCTGTTTGAGAATGATCGTCGGCGCCATCGATGACAACATACGTTTCCCCGGCTCGATCTTGTTGGCCTCGCCGCCGATCAAGCCATATATATTGGGCACGCCCGGCTTGATGGAAAAGTCGTCCATCTCGTTGTTTAACAGAAATCCGGTTCCGCGGACTACCAGACACGAACCAAAGGTATCATTGAGCGTGTAAGTCAAGACCACCACATTCCCCTTGGCGTCGGCCACCGAAATGTGGGTGGTGTTGCTCGACTCCCGCCCGGACAGGTAACCGGCGGAGACGCTTTCGGAGGAACCGGCACGGTCTTTTGGTATGAGCGCCCGTCGCGAGGACAGATACGCGCTGTCGAGAAGCTTGTCGGGTACCGGGTAGAAGGCCGGGTCACCCAGATGGGTGGCGCGATCGGCGTACGACAGTCGGGCCGCTTCGCATACCAGATGAACATATTCGGGCGACGAGGGCGACCAGCGACCAAAGGAATACGGCTCGATCAGCTTCAGCATCTGCCCGAGACAGATACCGCCGGAACTGGGCGGTCCCATGCTCACCACTTCCAACGAGTCGAAGGTGAACCTGAGTGGTTGCCGCCATTCTGTCACATAGCCGGCCAGATCGTCGGCCGTGATCAGGCCGCCGTGCTGTTGCATGCAGGCCACGATGCGCTCGGCAATTTCGCCCCGATAGAAAGCGTCGGGGCCGTCCGAGCCGATCATGCGGAGGGTTCGGCCAAGGTCCTTCTGTACCAGTGTGTCGCCGGCGCGGGGGAATCCGGAATGGGCGAATATCTCGGTCGTTTCGTCAAAGTGGCGAAGTCTGGCGGAATCCTCGGCAAATCTCTCCGCCAGTTTGTCATTGACTACGAAGCCGTTCTCGGCGTGCTGTACCGCGGGCGCTACCAAATCGGACCACGGCAGAGAACCATATTTCTTCCATAGAGCGTGCAGTCCGGCCACCGTGCCCGGTACCCCGGCCGCTTTGGCGCCGAGCGTCGAGGCCGACGGAATGACCTGGCCGGTCGAATCGAGAAACATCTTTTCATCGGCGGCCGCCGGAGCCGTCTCCCGGAAATCCAGCGACACAATTTCGCCGGTCTTGCCATTGCGCACCAGCGCGAATCCACCCCCGCCGATATTTCCCGCAGGCGGATAAACTACCGACAGCGCAAAAGCTGTCGCTACGGCGACATCGATCGCATTTCCTCCGCGCGCAAATATCCGCTCTCCCACTTGTGTGGCAAGCGGCGAGACGGTTGACAACGCTCCCCTCGTGTACATCTTCTTGACCGCAACGCCCGAACATCCGACCCATAACAAAGTCAGCGTGACACCGAGCAAGCTCAGTATCACGCTGGAAACGAGTAGCGCGCGCCGCAGATTCATCGAAGGATTCGGCTCATCTCTTTTCGACCAGGAAGGCCAGACCATCGGGGAAATTCACTCGCAGTGGAATTCCGGTTTTCAGATCCTTGGCGGTGGTCTTGATCGGCTCGGCGGTTTCGCCCGCGAACAGGTCGGTCAATTTGACGGTAGCGGCCGAAAATCCCGCCTGTTTGAGATCGACCTGAACAATGACTTCCTTGTTGCGGGCTTCCATGCCGTCGGACAATTCGCCCGGGGGAGGGGCAACCACAAACAGCACCCCTTTCTTGTCGCCACAGTAAAAACTCAGATCAACCGACGGATCGGAACACCGGAACCAGGTGGTGATCTTTTCTCCCTCAAGCAGGGATTCGAGAAACGCCAGCTTCCGATGATCGCCGCCGGAGGCGACATCGAACGAGAAGAAATACAAGCTTCCCTTGAACCGGGTTGAACAGACCGCCACGATCTTCTGATCGGCCTTGGCCAGTTTCTTGACCTTGCCGTCATCGGTGGTCTTGATCGACGCATAGGTGTGGCTGGTAAAGACGCCGTTCTTATGTTCAATTTCGGCGATACCGTAATCGGTGGTGGTTTTGATGCGGAAGTGGTTGGCGAGGACGGCGCACGGCTTGAACTCTTCGTCGTATTTCGGCATATGGCCGACCATGAAGATCGTCACGCCCGCTTTGGCCAGCTCCACCAGCCCCTCCTGATCCCTCTCCGACATGACCTCGGCCGACGGCACGAACACCACTTTGTATTTCTTCATCGACTCCCAGTCGCGATTCTCGCGGATCCCGTACGCCAGCTTCAGCCGCATCAGGTCGCGGCAGAAACCGACCGCGGTGTCATCCAGCAGACGCGGCACATAGGTGAATTCTTCCTTGCTGGATACCAGGCGAAGCCACGAAAGGAACCGGTTGCCGAGCACGGCGACTTTCGGCTCAAACTCCATTTCCTCAAAACCGATGGTCGAAACGGCGGTCGTGAAATTGCGGACGACGTCGAATCCTTCCGCCACCGTACCGTCGAAATGCAACGGCGCCCCCTGCCAGTGATCGCGATCGACGAACATGTAATGGTTAAGTCCCTTGAACCCGGCCGACGATGCGGCCGCGAGATAAAAGCGGCGTTCCGCCTCGGTCACCGGCGACAACTTGGCTTCCCGCTCGGGGTCGGTCGCCGCCCGCCCGGAGGTGAAACTGCTGGCGAACGCAAACCCATACTCCGCTTTCAGGAACCGCGCCTTGTTCACCAGATCGAAATAGCTTCCCTCGGGAAGGACATTGCTCCCCAAAAAAGGCGAGCGGTCTTCGGGCACCAGATTGAAGGCCGGCAGAAGATCGCCCGACCGGAAATACAGCGACCGGAACATGAGCGGCTCCACCGTGTAGGCGGTGAACATGTCTTCGGCGGTCGCCAGATAGGTGTTCAGCAGGTACTGACGGAATTTGATCCAGTCAATGACCTTGGGATAGTTCTCCAGTTTCAGGTCATCGAACTTCCGCGGCGGTTCCACTTTCTCAAACGACTCGTTCTTCTCTTTGTAGCGGGCGTTGAGCTTCTTGATATCCTCGTACAAACCGGAGAGAAAATCCGGGTAATAGCGCGACACGATATCCGGATTGTAGTCGGCGCTCCCGGGATCCAGAAGGCGGGCGAAGGAAGTTTCGTGATCCAGCTCGACCATGAAGATCGGTCCGCGCGGATGGATGTAGTTTTTGGTTATCTCGATGAACGCCCGGAAAAATGTTTTCAGATGAAATTGGAAATTGCTGTGCAAAAAGCTCGGCAGATACCCGCCGTCAACACCGTTCGCATCGGGAATCTTGACTTCGTGCCCGGCGGCGTTGCGGGCCAGGATCTTTATGTCGTTAAAGAGATACTTGGGAAGTCCGCCGTACGGCAGTTGGCCGGCCACCCACGGCCCGGGACGAAGGATGACTTTGAAGCTGAACTCCCGCGCCAGCTCAAGAAAGACCACCAAATCCTTGCGGGGATCGTCGTAACCGTTGAAGTCGATATGCTTGGTATGATCCTGATGGACCCCCCATGGGACGGTCGAGGTGATGACACGAAAGCCGGCCCGTTTGATCCGCTCAAAGCAGATCGACCAGTATTTCTTCTCGACGCGGAAGTAATGAAACTCGGCGGCGTACGCGTGGTACGTTTCCTTGCCAATTGAGAACTTGTTCCCGATAATTCCAAGCATATAAGTCCTTGCCAGTCAATGATTTAACTAATCACAGAGCACCGGATTGACATTTAGCATACCACAAAGTGATATTCTTGTCAATAGAAATCGCGTAATCCCTTGTGTGAGAAAGCGTTATCTTTCCGGGTCCCGCTCATCACCAGAGAAATGAAAAACCCCCGGCCCAAACCGGGGGTTTATATGAATAGTCTGTAGATCGAACTTACTTCAGCAGAAGCATTTTCTTGGTCGAAACGAAATCGTCGGCCACGATCTTATAGAAATAAGTGCCCGAGGAGACCTTGACGCCGGTCTGGCTGTTGCCATCCCAGGTAACTTCCTTCTTGCCGGGGGTCATTTCTTCATCAACCAGCGTCGCCACCGCCTGACCGAGGACATTAAAGACGGTCACTTTCACGTGCGACTGCTTCGGTAGATCGAATTGAATCTTGGTGCTCGGGTTGAACGGATTCGGGTAATTCTGACGCAGTTCATACGTGGTCGGGAGATCGCCGTTGGTGACGTCGATCACCGCGGCGGGGGTCGGGTTTTTCAGATACCAGCACTGCATGCCCGACCAACTCGGAGTTGCAAAGGGTGCGCCAGGGGCATTGGACGGCGCCCATTTCCAGACATTGGTTGACGGGAATTTCTGAGATGAATCAATGCAAATCACTTTCCCGGTGTCGGCCAGCGAGGTGACCAGGAGCAACCGAAACGCCAGACCGGAGTCATTGGCGGGAATAGCCAGCTGGGACGCGTCGCCCGCGGCACCCGCAAAAGCGATCGTATCCACACCCTGACCGTCACATCCAAAGCAGTTGAAGAAATACGCCGTTCCAAAATTCGCCCTGGAGAATCCGCCACAGGTATCGACCTGTGGGCCGGTTCGCGGACGGGCTGTTGACAGGGTAAAATAGCACGACGGCATGGGCGACGAAGGTGTGGATATCCATCGGGCGGTGCCGCTCCCATAGTCGCCGGAGGTCAGCGACGCCCGGCTGAAAATGCGCCAGGCAACAGTAGGGTTGTAGCTAAGGGTGTCGGTGTTCACCCATTCGATATTGATTCTGACCGAGTCACCTGCCCTGGCGGTATCGGCGCTGATCAACCCCGTCACGGCGCCGAGACGCATCTGCGTGGCGGCGATGACAGAACTTACCCCACCGAGTAGCAACAGCACGGCGGCGATGATCGCGATCTTCTTCATTCCGTTTCTCCTTAATCGTTCGTAATAATTTCTTGCACTCACAACATCAACATCCGCCGCCGCCGTCGGGTTTCAATCACCCGCCTCGATTCAGTCAGACCGAGGGCCTCAGCCGGTTTCGTCGGACCCACAAAACGATCGCATCACTTGGCGACCAGCACGTTAACAAATATACGTTCTCTTTCCACCTCCATGCCGACAGCGGATGTACCGCCAGTTTGCTACGTTCACAACATGGCAGGGTATTAAGATATGCCGCGGTCGGCTGAAGGTCAACATAAAATTGACACAATCCACCTCGGAGCATATGGCGTAATCACCCATAAAACAACGGCTTAGGCGGGTAGCTTTGATCGCTGTAGGACCGGCATATCCACCTTGGCAAGACCATACCACTGCCGTCATATAGACGAAACCGGCCGCCCTCGTGTTGAGAGCGGCCGGTTCCTTGGGCAAAATTACCCTGTCGCTTGAATCAACTCATCCTACAAACACATGGCGGTAGGCGTGAAGTTGATGAACAGGTTGTCGATCAGGGCCGACAGATCGGAGATATCGATGCCGCCATCCGGGCTACCATCGATGTTCGCCGCCGACTGGCAACAGAGCGGCGTGAAGTTGATGAACAGGTTGTCGATCAACGCCGACAAATCTGAAATATCAACTCCCTTGCCCGGGTCGCAGTCAACGTTGCCGGTGCGACCATCGGCGCTACCGGCGTAGCAACAACTGCCGGGCTGGGCCAGACTTGGGCATCCCGGTCGCAGATGCTTGGCATACCATTGGAATGCCTTGTCAATACTGGCCTTCAGGAAGGTCGTATCGCCGTTCTTCACCGACACCTGCGCCGAATACACCGTGAGCGTATCCAGCGACGGAATGTTGTGCTTGTACGTCAACACCGTGTGCTGGTCTTTTCCCTGAACCGGAGCGGCCGACAATCCGCTCAGGGCCGACATCTGATTCCAGAAGTAGGTGCCCTTGGCGGAATTGGTCAGCGTGTCGTTGGTGTACTTGAACAGCGTATCGTTGTTCATCACGTACGCGCCGTAGAACTGAACATCGTTGGCACAGGGGTTGGCTGTCTTCTCGGTCGGGGTGTACATACCCAGGAAGGTGGTGCTGGCGAAGCGTCTGTAATGCTTCGTGCAACGGGTGGACGAGGTGTCCAGACCCTGCTGATAGACAGCACCCTTATCCGCCAGAATGCGACCATCATTATTGCTGTTGTTGTTCATGGTCGGCACATCCCAGTCGATGTCTTCGCCCAACGTCACGTTGGTTTTCGCGCCGCCCAGACCAAAGAACACCGATTTCTGGATGACAAAGTTACAACTGTCACTGCTCACATTGGGCGCGTAGTAGGTCCGCTGGACGCCGATGGTGGTGTCCTTGTTCACAAACGTGCCAGTGAAATACCCGTCGTATCCGGTGCCGGTGATGGGACCGGGGGCCACCGCCATGTACGGCTTGAACGCTTCGTCGGACATGAAATTGACCTGGTGCATCTGGTTGCTGTACGCATAGCTGGACACGCCGGTCTTGCGGATTACGATCGGTCCGCCTTCATACAGGTACACATCCGCCGCACCGGAGGTGTCGCATTCGCCGCCGATGGCGCGATAATCCATGTTCACCCGGCTCCTTCCGGTGCCGCCGCCGATATCGCCGTTATTGGAGACGATCAGCCGCGTGCAGGTGGTGACAACCGTATCCCACTTCTGATCGACCAGCGTGTCGGCCACCAGGAAGTTCTCGATCTTGATCGAAATCGAATCACCCGGAACTGCCGCGTTGGTCTTCAGAAAGATGTCACCGGTCATGACCACCCCCGTGCCGGGGGTTTTGATGGCGCCACCAGCGTTCACGATCAGCCCGAACGTGGCGGTGTTGCCGACACCGGCATTGACCGTCAGCGATGAGGCCGTGGTCGCCAGCCAGTTCGGACCGGTGGGCGACACTTTGTGCGTGCCGATCTGGGTGACGTTCAGGGTCGCGTTGCCGTCGTTGGTGACCGTGATAATCGTGGTATCCGGCTTGCCATGGTGCGTCCAGCTCGGATAGCCGATCGATTTCGGACCGACTGCAATCAGAGGAGCCGAGACCGGCGTCACGCAGGCCACCCGCGCCCACTTGAGCGGATTGTTTGTGCCCACGATACTGGCGTTAGCAATGGTGGCGGGACTCAGGGCTTTCTGATCCGGCCAATGATCTTCGACCCAGAACATATGCAACCAATGATTGCCCGTGTATGGTCCAGCACCGGGATTGATACCGGTATCAGGCCAGGTCAGCGCGCCACCATAGGCCGTCGCGTCCATACCATAGCGCGACATGGTCGGCCTGACATCACTCATGCAAACGCCGCCATATCCTGCCGAGTCGCACTTGGGAGTGTGCGAATTGGTGAGATTTCGATACTTGTCCCACAGGAGACCGTCAAGGCTTGAAGAAACCGACATATAGATTTCGCCATTGGCCTTGAATCGGGCATCGCGAATGCCACCGGTAACGCAATCATTTCCAATGACGGGATACGCACCCAGATCATTGCCCATCACCCAAACCACATACAGATGGCCGTTGCATTCGGAAATCCCGAACGCCCCGGTCGTCAGCATGTTCGTGCCGACAAAGCCGCAAAATAAGGACCCGTAGGTATAAGTGTCAAAATCCCATTCGGCGTTATGGATACGGGTAATGTTACCCGTAGAGTTGCTCCAGTGGAGCAGACTGGAACCGGTTGTCAAAAGATTCCACTGCTGGTCAGGGTTGTTGTACGGGTCCTGGAGTACCGGCGAGCCGTTGAAGATAATGTGGAGCTTGTCGTTTGAGTCGTAGAGACCCCGGGCTTCCACCCACGGTGTGTAGGACGGTCCGGCGGTGCGATCGTACGGCGTGATATTTACCTTCGCTTTCCATGTAGTCCCAATCGAGTCGGATTCGCGGTAATATACTGCCTGATCGTTAAAGTTATTATTGGCGATACCCGCGGCCGTGTATTGAAGATAAATGACAGCCACCTTGGGCGACACGCGCGAGGCACACAGGTGCGCCATACGCTGGCAGGTGTCAAGCGTCTGAGGGCCGAGCCAGCTTCCTGAGGCACCAAAGGTTGTTTTGCGAAAGTACTGCAACGGAACGACAGTGCAGTTTGTCTTACCCGGAATAGAATTGCCCTGCGCCGCCTGTTGGGCGAGCAGGTGGGTGACCGTGTCGCTACCCCATTGTTGCACTTCAATCAACACGTTGTAGAGCCGGGCACTGTCTTTCTTGTAGTTGATCATGCCGGTTTTGTACTGCGATGAGTCGATTACCGACATGGCGAACAGGCATGAAAAGGGGGTCGTCGGTTGCCACCAGGTGACGTTATCAAGCGGCGGACCGCTGGTCCAGATGGTCTGGTGTCCGCCAATGACGACCCGGCCTTTGCTGTTGACGTCGAGGTTGGGGTTGTAACCCTGGTCATCACCCAATTGTAATTCGCAACCGATCGCCGCGCCGCGCGGCCACGAACCGCCGCTGAGCGGATTATAGACGTTGTAACCGTGTTTGGGCGTGCCGTTCTCAAGCCCTTTGCGATCGATATAACTGAACTGAATGGATGGTGTCCCGCGAAATTCGACATGATGCTGGGCATAGGTCCACTGCCAGTCATCGTACGAGTTATCAACGGTGAAGCCGGGCGAGCCGGCGGTCGATGCCGCCTCGCCAAGCGAGCGGCGCGGAGCTTCCTGAGATGCGGGAGCGGAGGACTGGTCATCACCGTCCTTTACCGCCTGCACATTTTCCAAGAGATACTGCTGTATTCTGGCGGCATGGTCGCTCTTCGTGTTCTGGTCGTACACCGAACGCCCGAAGGCGCCGGCGGCGACAAGAACCAGAGCGACGGCCAGAACGTACAGCCTCACATAAGATTTTGTCATCTCCTCATTCCTTTCATTCATCTGCGCGCTCCCGCGCCATCATCCCGGCGCGGAGCCGTCCATTTCGTCTTGATCTGCAATCAGCGGACACGACCGGCGAAATTGTGATCCCGGGTGTCCTGACATTACTCTCGAGTGTGGACTCACCTCCTCTCGATCTGTCGCGACGGGACAAGCAACACGATACGGTTACACAAACAGAAGTTCAGCGAACTAGTCGTTCAAAAAAGCACAAACTGAGTCGTCGTCAATACCGACAGCGACGGCGCACATCGCGAGAATCATGGTGACCAGTGAGGGAAGTAAAGAGGTCTCCGACAAGACCTGTGGCACCTACTGCTTACAGCGACCCGCGAAATACCGCAAACTCTCGTCAACTCGCTATATGATAACGTGTTGCCACTCTCCAGTCAAGCCCAAAGTAGGCCACAGCGGATACAAAAGTGCCGTAGGAACGAGACTGCTTTCGCGGACCGGGGAAGCCCACGTAGGGAAAGGCAACCTGCTGTGTGGCAAGAAAATCGGCCGCCCTCTTGGTGAGAGCGGCCGATGAATTGTCGAATCTGCGGCCCGGTTGCCCGGAACAGGTCAGATCACTTGCACATTGCCGTCACGGTGAAGTTGATGAACAGATTGTCGATCAGGGCCGACAGGTCTGATATATCAACGCCACCGGCGGGGTCGCCGTCGATGTTGGCCGAAGCATCGCAACACAGCGCTGTGAAATTGATAAACAAATTATCGATCAAAGTTGACAGGTCCGAGATATCCACCCCCTTGCCGGGGTCACAATCGATGTTCCCCGTCCGGCCGTCACTGCTGTTCGGCAAGCAACATCCGTACGGAGAGGTTGGATTACATCCGGGGCGCAGATGCTTGGCATACCAGGCGAACGCCTTATCGACACTCGCCTTCAGCGTGGAAGTATCGCCGCTCTTGACCGACACCAGCGCGGTGTACACGGTCAGCGTGTCCAACGACGCGACGTTGTGCTTGTAGGTGAAGACGATGTGCTGGTCTTTCTCCTGCACCGGCGCCGCCGTCAAGCCGGAAAGCGCGCCCATCTGATTCCAGAAGTAAGCGCCCCGGGTATTGTTCTGGGCGCTGTCCCCGCTGTATTTGAACAGCGTGTCGTTGTTCATTACATAGGCGCCATAGTAGGCGACGTCGTTGAAGCAGGTATCCCCCGTCTTCTGGGCGGGAGTGTACATGCCCAGGAAGATAGTGGAGCCAAAACGATTGTCATACTTCTGACAACGGGTGTTGACGGTATCCCTGCCCTGCTGGTACACAATGTTCTTGGAGGCCAGCACCCTGCCGTAGTTGCCGCTGGTTGACGAATAGGTGGGAATATCCCAGTCGAGCGCCTCGCCCAGTGTCACGTTGGTTTGGGCGCCGCCGACCCCGAAGAATACCGATTTCTGAATCACGAAATTGCAGGTATCCGTGCCGACATTGGGAGCGTAGTAGGTCCGGCGCACGCCGACGGTGGTGTCCTTGTTGACAAAGGTGCCGGTGTAGTACCCGTCGTAACCCGTGCCAGCAATAGCGCCGGCGCCGCTACCCGAACTGAACGGCTTGAACGCCTGTTCGGTCGTAAACAGCCCCTGGTGCAGGGCGTTGCTGTAAATGTAATTCGTGCCGGACTTGCGGATCACCACCGGACCGCCGTCGTACAGATAGACGCTGGCCGAGCCGGTTGAGCCGGTGGCAATGGTGATGCACTCACCGCCAAGAGCACGGTAATCCATGTTCACCTGGCCAAGCCCGTTGCGTCCCACATCGCCGTTGTTCGACACGATCACGCGCGTGCAACCGGTGGACACGGTGTCCCACTTCTGTTCAACCAGCGTGTCGGCGACGAGGAAGTTGGTAATCGTGATCGTCACCGAATCTCGCGGGGCGGCTACGTTGGATTTCAGATACACTTCACCGGTACACGCCACGATCGTGCCCGGAGAATTGATGGCGCCGGCGGCGTTGACGATGATGCCGAAAGTGGCCGTGTTGCTGGCGCCGGCGCTGACATTAAGTGAAGCGGCGGTGGTAGCCAGCCAGTTCGGGCCGGTCGGGGCGGTCTTCTTGACGCCGATAGTCGCCACATTCAGCGTCGCGTTGCCGTCGTTGGAAACAGTGATAACCGTAGTGTCCGGTTTGCCATGTTTGGTCCAGCGAGGATACCCGAAAGTTCCGGGAGAGTAAGCAATCTGCGGCGCCGAGACGGGAGCCACACACGCCAGACGCATCCACTTGAGCGGATTATTGGTCCACTTGCCGGCCGTGGCAACGGTCGGGTTGATTGCCTTCTGGTCCGGATAGTTATCCTCAACATAGAACAAATGGGTGTACCAGTTTCCGGTATATGTACCGGGACCGGGGTCGACCCCCGCATCTGGCCAGGTCAGGGCGCCGCCAAACGACGTAACATCCATACCCTGAGTGGACATGGTCGGGCGGACGTCGCTCAGACAGACGCCACCGTATCCGGCCGAGTCGCATCCGGGAGTGGGGGTATTTGTCAGGTTGCGGTGAGCGTCCCACAGAAGGCCGCTCAGATCGGATGAAACGGAAAGATACACTTCGCCGTTTGCAGAGTATCGGGCATCGCGCGTGCCGCCGCTGGCGCAATCGGTCAGGCGGGGCGGATTACCGGTGGGATCGGAACCCATTACCCAAACTGAATACAGATGGCCGTTGCATTCGGAGATGGCCAGGTCACCCATGAGAAGGCGATTGGTGCCGAGAAAACCGCACACCAGACCGCCAGACGAAATATACGGGCTCTCGAACTTGTCGGCCCACCATTCACCATTATAAATAGTGGTGATATTGCCGGTGGCGTTGCTCCAATGGAGGATACGCATGCCGTTGACATAATAGTTCCAGCCCTGCCACAGCGCGGCGCCGGCGCCGTACGGGTCCTTCGGCACCCACTGGGCATGCCAGATGATGTGCAGTTTGTCGTTGGAGTCGTACATCCCTTTGTTTTCGAAGTAAACCGAATACGATTGCGCCGCGGTGCGATCGTACGGGTCAACCCAGACTTTCGGTTTCCAGGTTGCACCGATCGAATCCGATTCGCGATAATAAATCGCCAGGTCATTGCCTTCGTTGTGGGCAATACCCGCCGCCGTGTTTTTCACGTATGTGACCGCCACTTTGGGGGAGACGCGCGACGACGCAATGCTTCCCATGAATTGCGCGGTGTCAAGAACGGTCGGGCCGACCCAGGTGCCGGAATTACCGAAAGTCATCTTGCGGAAATACAACAGCGGCGTCTGCCGTCCGCAGTTCGAACAGCCGGGAGTCGCATACGGGAACGTTCCTGTCGCCGATTGAATCTGTGAACCGAGGACGTGGGTTACCGTATCGCCGTTCCATTCCTGTACGTCGATCAGAACCGGATACATGCGGCTCTTGTTGGTGCCGGTGGAGTCGAAGCTGATCATCCCCGTCCCATACTGCGCGGGGAGAATGCGGATGCCGTTCCCGAAGGCACAGGAGAAGATGGTGGTCGGCTGGTAATAGACGTTGTCGTCGAGACTGGCCTGATTCCAATAGATGTCGTCATAGCCGCCGAGGACGACGCGTCCCTTGCTGTTGACGCCGACGCTCGGATAGATACCGATATATTTTTGTTCGGCCACGTTGGGCTGAATCTCGCACCCGGTGGCGGCGCCGCGGGGCCAGGATCCGCCGCCGGTGGGGTTGTACACGTTATATCCCCACTTGGACACGCCCAGATCTCCCGCCTGGCGGTCGATGTAAGTGAATTGCACATACGGCTGGCCGCGCCACTGGACTTTGTAGCCGGAATAGGTCCACTGCCAGTCGTGATAAGAATTATCGACAACCGGGCCGGGGGAGCCGGCGGTGGCCGATGTTCCGCCAAGCGAGCGGCGGGCGACGCCGGAAGCCGTCGTGCCGGCCAATTCATCGCGTTCAACAACCATCTTGTCGTCCGCGCTTTCGGGCACATTGTACTGGTGCACGCGGACGGTGCGATCGGGCGTCACATTCTGATCCCACTGGGAGCGCGCCAGCGCTCCGCCGACGCACAACGCCATCAACGCGCCCAGAAGAAGGAAGAACAACATCTTCTTCATTTTTCCATCATCCTTTCGCTTATGTATTCTATAAGTCTCAATCTTCGTCTAGACCGAATCACTTAAGTCCATTTCAGCTGACTGACCTCACGCTCTTCATTTCCGGAAGCACGGGGGTTACCATGTTACTCGATTCTGCGAATCCACCTCCTTCACGTGACACGACAAGACATCCGATAACCGGCAAAGATTGCCGGTCGTCCGGCGCACACGAATTGTCAACTGCGCAACTCAAATCATTCAACAAAGCACAAACACATTCCCGACAAGGCGGTGACCAACACGCCGTTCGCGACCACGAGGGTCGCGATGCTCTGTGAGGCTACGCGAGCGGAGCGAACAGGCCACCCTGGCGGGAACCTTTTCGCATACGTAACTTATCGCGCAAGCGGTTGGTTGTCAAGTAATTCCGGCCAAGGCGGCGGAGTGTGACCGCACGCTGTTCGGTCCAACAGTATAAAAAGCAGAGGACCGCCGAAAGTGGCGGTCCCTGTCAATGAGCATTTCTTTCCGGCGCAATTATTGCGGCGGTCGCGGCCCGTTAAGATACAAGAAGTTAATGAGATAGGTAACGTCGGAGATGTTGGCGCTCCCGTCCCGATCAACGTCGGCTGTTTCCATCGTTGTCGGTGGCGGCCCCCCACGGTACAGGTATGTAATGAGATACGCCAGGTCGTTCATCGTATATCTGGAATTGTTATCGACGTCACCCCGGAGGAACGACACCACCCTCAGCACCGTTGACAACGTGTCGGCGGCGCCAAGTGGATCGCGGGCGATGAAGGTGACTCTGTTCAGGGAGCCAAGGTCGAGATTATCGGGGAAGTAACTGAACACGCCGGTGCCATTGGTAGAGTCAACCCAACTGGAGTTGATAATGACCGGTGTTTCGGTCAGGGTAATGGGACTCAGTTCCGGATCGGTGGCTCTGACCACCAGTTGAGTCATGACGTTGACCGGACAGTTCAAAGTGTCGGCCAGTACGGTGGAGAAGATCGGACTTTGATTGCCCGCGTCGGTTACCGTGATATTGACAATCTGCGACGTGGTCAGTCCGCCGGTCTTGATGGCGGTGAAAGTCACACCATAATTCCCCGCCTGGGTGAAACTCGGCCTGAAAGTGAACACCTTGGAGGTCAGAGTACCGGTGAAGGTGGCATTCGCCGGCAGAGCCGATGACGTAAAGCTGGTGATACTGCCGCCGTCGGGGTCGGACGCGGTCACCGTAAAGGTGAGCGTCGTACCCTCCACGATCGAGAACGGTCCGTTACCCAGCGAGAATGTCAACAGCGGCGACCGTACCTTGTTCATAACGGTGATCTGCACCGGCGCGGTGGCATCCACTTTCAGAGTGCTGTCGGCGCCGTCTTTGGCGTAGAATCTTACGTAGTAGATGGCTTTAGTGGGGTCGGACGGTGTGCTCCCCTGCGTGAAACTGGGTCGGAAGATCAACACGCCGGAACCGTTTCCGGAATCGGTCATGATCATGTTCGTGGCCAAAGTATCAACCGCTCCCTCGAGGCGCGCCCGCAGTTTCGGTATTGTTGAGTCGGGGTCCAGTCCGTTCACCGGATAGAAGAGCGAGTCGCCCTCATACATCGAACGCGAACCGTACGTAATGACATAGGGCAGGCGATTGGTGTCCTTGACCACCAGCGTCACCAGCTCCGAATCAAACACCGGTGCTGAGTCGGCGTCCTGGGCCAGGAATCTCAGCAGATAGGTCCCCGAATCCAGATCGCTCGGCGTCCA
>JACRAV010000405.1 GCA_016213305.1 Candidatus Zixiibacteriota bacterium
AAACAGCCCCTGATCGGTGCCGAGATACAGATGCTTGTGATTGTACGCCAGCGCCGTCACGTTGTTGAACAGTAGTTCGTCGCGCTCAAGAAATCTCGCCTGAAAAGTCGTGCCGTCCCAGCGATACAGCCCGTCGCCGTCGGTCCCGACCCAGAGCGCCTCGCCATCGGACACCATCGCGCTGACCGGCAGACTGTCGTTCACTTTCACCAGTCCGATCGGCGTGCGCGAGTACAGCCCGCAATCGGTGCCGATCATCAGCGCGTCTCCGTAGCTATACAAAGCCGTTATCGGCGATGCCGGTTGATCCGGGGTCGGCACCAGCTGGTCGTCAACCAGTTGATACAGTCTTTCGCCGCCGATAAATATCTGCCCGTCGTGGGAGACCAGCGCCCGGAGATGATCCGGCACCACGACCGCGCCGTTGTTTTTGTCCTTCAGATTGCGAATGATCAGCGCGCCGTCACACGCGGCATACACAATCTTGCCGACCGGCAACAGCGCATTGATCGGATACGCCGCCGCGCTTGAATCGGTAATCGCCACCTTTGTGCCCACCGGCTCCATCGGCCGGGGAGGAAGTTGATGGTCGCCGACTCCCACCTGCGACATCAGCTCTCGATCCGCCCGCACCGCACCTCTGTCATCCTTGCCCGAACAACCGAGCATTACCGCCGCCGTGATCATTCCGATCACCGCCGCACCCGAGAACCAGACCTGCTTTTTCATGACCTTTTCCTTTCCACTTAAGGGTTTGTGTTGTCTGGGCAGGGTGATATCAAGGCATGTGCCATATTATTAAGTCGTTACGATACAACGAGTTGACCTGACCGAAGCACTTCTGGCGGTTGCCAGCATGTGTCATATCAGACACGAAAATCTGCGTCAAACTGACATTTTGTTGTAGTTCAACGTCTTAAATTGTGTCACAATTGACACAATCTGGTGTATAATTCTACGAAGGCAACCGGTACCGGCTGGCGATTTGGTGGTGGCAGAAACGGAAAAGGCATAATGAAATCGACGCGCTTGCAACTCATCACGCTCCTTATGGCGCTGTGTGTGGTTCCGTTGGCGAGTGACACTACCGATGCTCGCGAAATCCGGTGCCAGGTTCTTCAGCAGAAACTGGGACGTCTGTATTTCTCAGCGGGCAAGGAAGAGGACATCTTTCCCGGCTGTCGGTGGGTGGTGTATCGCGATTCGACGGATACGCTGAGACCACTACTCCGAGGAAAGATCGCGGAAGCGTATGATGGCGTGTCGGTGAGTGATTCGGGTTCTGGTACGGTGGATTTGCGGGGCACGGTCCGAATTCTCGCCGCCGATACCGCCTTCGATACCATCTCCGTCGGCGTCTCCATTGACCGAATCGAGGCGACATGCCTGATCCGTGACTCATCATTGATTCGAGTCATCGATTCCCGGCTACCTCTGAAGGCAGGAAGAAACGTCGTGGAAATTGGCTATCTTCAGGGTGATTGTGATCGCGATGACCAGTCCTTGATGGCTCCTGCTCCTTTCCTGGTCGCCCTGTTGCCCGACGTGTCCCGGCCTTCCAACCGACACGGCATCCTGACAACCGCACTTCGATACAAGGTGGATACCTCGCGGCTCGGCGACATTTTCAATTTCGGCGGCTTATTTCAGCCTAGCTTCCTGGTCGGGAATTCCGAAATCGTAGGATTCGGTTCAGACG
Source organism: Candidatus Zixiibacteriota bacterium (assembly GCA_016213305.1). Taxonomy (GTDB): domain Bacteria; phylum Zixibacteria; class MSB-5A5; order GN15; family FEB-12; genus JACRAV01. The sequence goes on from JACRAV010000405.1 coordinate 1,700, forward strand.
CCGCGAAAGGCAAGCAACTCCTGCAACAAGACAGGTTGAAGGGAAATGATATCATCCTCGAATGTCAGTCGCCGTCGCTCAATTTTGTCGGCCGGTTCTTTCGCGATATTCTCGCCCAAAGTGGGTACCGAACGCAAGCCGCTGTCCCCGGCGAAGTCGCCGACCTTCATTTGACTATATTACCGGTGTCAATTGATTCTCCTCAGGTGTCGCTCGGGGCAGTCCTTTCGTCTATCGCCCGCGACACGGTCGCCCGCGACAAATCCAACCAGCCGATCCGACTGGCTTCGCGGCTTCTGGAAGATGCCCTGCAGACCTCCGATTCAACTCAGCGTAGCCAGCTCTTCCAACGCGTCGACCGAATCCTGCAGGAGGATATCGGCGCGTTTCCCCTGTTCCGTCCAATAATCCACATCTGCGCCAGGGAAGAAATCCGTGGCCTTCGCCTTGACAAGGACGGCAGAATCGATCTTCGAAATGTCTATCGCGTCAAACTCCCACCTGACACCGTCGGGAGCGCACCATGACCTTCACCGGCCGTATTCGCCTCTACCTCGTCCTGATCGCGCTCGTGCCGCCGCTGGTCATCCTCGGTGCGGTCTGGTATGAATCGAACGCCTACAACCGTCGCTGGCAGGAATCGGAAGCCGAACGACAGGTCGATATCTTCTCGATTCTGATTCGACAGGAACGCTCTCAGCTGTCCCAATCGCTGGCCGACGCCGCCCGGCAGGCCGACTGGCCGCAGGCGGCGCAAAATCGCCCTCGCTCCCGCCGGCCAATTCCCGAAACGATCACCGGTCGGTTTGATTTCCTCGAACTGGCCGATACCTCGGGTCTGGTCCTGTGGAGCGCAAGTCGTCCCGGTCTGATCGGTGACTCGTTGACTCTGCCGCCCGACTGGCGTGTTTCAGATTCGGGAACCTCGGCGCAAGTCGAAATCGACCACACCGGCCGCCACCCCGCTCTCTGCGGATGGATCCCGATTGATTCCGCGCACCGTTTGTATGGCGGCACCTACCTCGATCACGGCTTTCTCACGCTCGCCGTTTCCACTGTCGATGGGTTGATTGAAATGCGGTTCGCCGACGATTCGATCTCGCCCGATCCGCTTTTGTCGCGATTGAAACCCCTGCAACTGTTCGAGCACGACGGCGCGTACACCGTCCTGCTCGTCGGCGGCCACACTGCCGGTTTCTATCTCACCGCCGAACTCTCGCCGAGCGGGCGTCTTCCGCATTTCCTCAATCTGTATATCGCCGCGATCATCATCGGGCTTTTCGCGGTTGTCTTCGCGATGGCCCTCGGCTGGCATCTTTCGCGTCGCGCCGAACAGGAACTGGACAATCTTCTGGCCGCCACCGATCGCGTGGCGGGCGGCGATCTGGAATCGCCGGTGATGGCCTACGATGTCGGCGAGTTTTCGCGGCTGGCCGACGGTCTCTCCGACATGATTGCCAAGCTCAAACAGTCGCAACAGCGGCTGGCCACGTCGGAGCGGCTCGCCGCCTGGCAGATCATGGGACGCAAAATCGCGCACGAAATAAAGAATCCGTTGACTCCCATCTCGATCAGCACCGATGATCTCCGCCGCTCTTACGCCGAAAACCGCCCCGACTTCGAAGCCACCCTCAAGCAGAGCGTGATCACCATCAAAACCGAAATCAGCCGCATGACCCGTTTGCTCGACCAGTTTGTTTCGTTCGCCAAGATGCCGCCGCCCCTGTTCCAGCATATCGGTCTCGAAAATGTCCGCGCCGATATTGAAATGCTGTATCGTCAGGAGATCGGCGAGGACCACCTGCGGCTGACCGGCGACTGGCGGGCCAAACGCAAACTCGACCCGGAACAGATCAAACAGTTGATCATCAACCTGATCAAAAACAGCCGCGAGGCCCACCCCCGTTCGAACATCACCGTTGACCTGCGCGATACCGATGGAATGTTCTTCATCACGGTCGAAGACACCGGCCCGGGATTTTCACCCGAGAAATTGGCGCGGCCGTTCGAGCCGTATATGTCCACCAAAACCGACGGCTCCGGGCTTGGGCTGGTAATTTGCCAGCGGATCGCGGTCGATCATGGCGGCACGATTGAAATCTACAACCGACCCGAAGGAGGCGCGGGAGTCCGGGTGACTCTTCCGCAGAACTGATGCCCCGCGTGCTGGTCATCGACGACGAGGATGCGATCCGCTCCTCGCTCAAGTCGGCCCTCGACAAACGCGGCCACGAAACGGTCACCGCCGCCAACGCGCGCCAGGGGCTGGAGTTCTCCACCGCCGGGTTCGACGTCATCTTTCTCGACATCATGCTCCCCGACCGGAGCGGCCTTGATATCCTGCCGGAGCTTTTGGTGCGCGCGCCCCAATCGGCGGTGGTGATGATCTCCGGCCATGCCGATATCGATACCGCCGTCAAAGCGATCCGGCTGGGGGCCTACGATTTTATCGAAAAGCCGCTCTCACTTGACCGGGTGCTGGTGACGGTGGACAACGCCTGCACCACCACACGACTTAAGACTGAAAACGTCCGTCTCTCGCAAATCGTGTATCCGGAGATCATCGGACAATCGGCGGCGATCAGAAAAGTGAAAGACGAAGTTCTCCGGGCGGCGGGGAAGGCCTCGCGGTTTCTGATTCTCGGCGAAAACGGCACCGGCAAGGAGCTGGTGGCGCACATGATCCACCGTCACGGCAAACATCCCGGCAATCCATTCGTGCCGGTCAACTGCGCCGCTCTGCCGTCGGAGCTGGTTGAATCGGAACTGTTCGGGCACGCGGTCGGGGCCTTCACCGGCGCGACCAAAAGCCGCAAGGGGAAGTTTCTCGAAGCCAACGGCGGCACGATCTTTCTGGATGAAATCAGCGAGATGCCGCTCGAGGCGCAGGCCAAGATTCTCCGGGCGATCGAATCGCACGAAATCACTCCGGTTGGCGCCGATACGCCGGTCAACGTGCAGTGTACGATCGTGGCCGCCTCGAATCGCGACCTGCCGGCTCTTGCGACCGAAGGGAGATTCCGCCAGGATTTGTACTACCGGTTGAATGTAGTCACTCTCCATCTGCCCGCCCTGCGCGAACGCCGCGAAGACATCCCTCTCTTGTGCGACCATTTCCTTCGCCGTTTCGCCATCGAGACCGGGAGTTCGCCCAAGCGGATGAGCGGCGAGGCCCTGGCCTTTCTGGATCGACTGTTGTTTCCGGGCAATATCCGCGAACTGAAGAATTTGATGGAGCGCGCCAACATCTACTGTGAAAGCGCCGACATGAGCGAACCCGATATCCGCCGTTTGCTTCCGCACGAATCCCTGGACCAGCCGGTTCCGCTCCGGGAGGCGGTCGATCAATTCGAATCCGACCTGATCAAGAAGGCGATTGACCGCGCCGGCGGGAACATGACCGAGGCCGCCCGCCAGCTCGGTATTGAGCGCTCGCATCTGTACAAGAAGCTGAAGAAGAGCGAAGAATAGGTCACCCTCGTCTCCGAGGGCGAAAACTCTTATTCTCTTTGATAGATCGAAATCCATGGCGGTTTCGACATCTTTACACTTCGCCGAGATACGCTCG
>JACRAV010000397.1 GCA_016213305.1 Candidatus Zixiibacteriota bacterium
ATCATGGTAAGCGCCAAGGGAGAGGAAGCCGACATCGTGACCGGCCTCGAAGTCGGCGCCGACGATTATATCAGCAAGCCGTTTAGTCCAAAAGTTCTTATCGCGCGTGTGCGCTCAGTGCTTCGTCGTGTGGCCGAGTCGCAACCGACCGCTATCGACAAAGTAGTATTCAAAGAGCTGTCGATTGATCCGGGGCGCCGCGAAGCGCTGGTTGGTAAGAAGAGCATCGACCTCACCTTCACTGAATTCCAGATACTGCACCTCTTTGCCCGGAAACCGGGGTGGGTTTTCACGCGCTACCAGATAGTGAATGCCGTTCGCGGCGAAGACGTCATCGTCACCGACCGCTCGGTCGACGTCCAGATTGTCGGACTGAGAAAAAAACTGGGCGTTTTGGGAAAACAGATAGAGACCGTGCGCGGCGTCGGCTATCGGCTCAAGGAATAGATGGTGGATCGCAGATCATCCCGCCGCCAGCTTGCCATTTTCGTTGTCATTCTTGCCGTATCGGTGCTCTCTGTCGCATTGTTCGCACTCTGGGTTTCCGGGCGGCTTGCCCGCGAAGAACAACAGCAAGCCGCCGTTGCCAATGCATCCCTGATAGCTCACATTGCGGCCCCGATGATCGAATCCAACCAACTGCGTGCGATTGATTCTCTATGCAAAAGCCTCATAGAGGCATTCCCCGGTCGTGTTACAATCACCGATTCGACCGGAAGTGTGTTGGGTGATGGCCTTGCGAATCCTGGAGAGCTTCCGCCTCTGACCTTCATGACCGACGTCTCCGCCGCCATTCAGGGAAAGATCGGCACGATGACCGGTTACGACAGTCTCTTCGGCTGCGACCTCGCCTCTTTCTCGCATCCGATCTACCTGAATCAGAAGATTGTCGGTGTAGTGCGGATCGGTCGGGTGGAGAAGAGGGGATGGTCGTCACCGGCAGTCATAGTGATATTCGGGGGACTGCTATTAGTTGTCACTCTCGGCGGATTTGCAGGCAGTCTGCTTCTGCGAAAAATCAACCGGCCGACCGATGACATGCTCGCCGGCGCCGAACGGTTTGCCGCGGGGGACTTTGATTACCGGGTGCCGGCGCAGAAATCACCGTCGCATCAATTTCTCGCTGAGGCCCTCAATACGATGGCGGCACAACTCGATGAGCGTATCCGGGCGGTGTCGCGCCAGCGAAATGAGCAGTCGGCGATTCTGTCGAGCATGATTGAAGGGGTCATTGCTATCGACTCCCAGGAAAAGATAATTTCGATGAATCAGGCGGCCTCTCGCCTGGTCGGCGCCGACGAAGATCAATCCATTGGCCGCCCCATTCGCTCCGTAGTTCGCCACAGCGGATTTCATGGTCTGATTGAAAAGACGCTGGCTACCGGCCGGCATCAGGAAGCATCCATCACGCTCGATAACGGCGGCGAGCGGCATATTCAGGCGTCATGCACTGTTCTCTCCGATAACTCCGGCCAACAAAGCGGCGGGGTGATTGTGATGAATGACATCACCAAAATCCGAAGGCTGGAAAATCTCAGACGGGATTTTGTGGCCAATGTCTCACATGAACTGCGAACGCCGATAACGGCTATCAAGGGATTCGTGGAAACACTTGCCGACGGAGCAATCGACGATCCGGCCTCGGCGAGCGATTTTGTGGCGATTATTCAGAAACATGCCGATCGCCTCAACAGCATTATTGAAGATCTTCTCTCTCTGTCGGGTATTGAAGACGCAGCGGAAAAGTCGCAGATTGTCTTCAATCGGGAAGCGCTGGCGGGGGTGATAGCGTTGGCGGCGGAAAGTTGTCGCCGGGCGGCCGATCAGAAGAACGTGTCGATTACTCTCAACTGCTCACCCGATGTCTATGCCAATATCAATTCGGCATTGCTCGAACAGGCCGTGACCAATCTGATTGACAACGCCGTGCGATACAGCCAGCCGGGCGGTTCAATTGTTATCTTAGTTGAAATGGGAAATGAAATAGTCATTGCGGTCACGGATTCCGGTTGCGGCATCGAAGCCCATCACCTTCCCCGCCTCTTTGAGCGGTTCTATCGGGTCGACAAATCGCGCAATCGTGCCCAGGGGGGAACCGGTCTGGGGCTGGCGATTGTCAAACATATAGCTCTGGCGCACGGCGGCTCGGTCAGCGTGGAAAGTACCCCCGGGGCGGGCAGTACGTTTCGGATACATGTGCCTGCAGTTTCCTGACAAAATCCCCAATTTTCTCACACATTCCTAACAATTCGACCCGTAGTTTCTCCCATGTGGTGTGAGGCCGGATTGTGATATCATACGAATTCAAGCCAAAATCCCGGTTGATGGAGTTCCTTGGGGATAAGCTCATAGCCTCCATGGCCCTTGTCACCTGCGCCGCCATTGTGCTGATCTTCGTTTTCATATTCAAGGAAGCGGTGCCGATCTTTACCAGTTCCGAAATTCAGAAGGAAGCCAGTGTCGAAAAGATGTTTCTCAAGCAGGCCTTCATTCCGGATGAACCGCCGAAGTGGTCGTGGCAACCGAACTCCGACGAACCAAAATACTCCCTCCTTCCGCTTGTGTTAGGAACAATTAAAGCGGCCTTGATAGCCATGCTGGTAGCGATCCCTCTGGGAGTCGGAGCGGCCATCTATTCAGCGGAGTTTGCGTCGAAGCGACTGCGCGAAATTCTCAAACCCGCAATCGAAATGCTGGCAGGGATACCATCGGTCGTCCTTGGATTTTTTGCCCTCATGGTCATTGCATCCTATCTGCAGTCAACATTCGATCTGATATTCCGGCTGAATGCCGTCAACGCCGGCATCGCCCTTGGGATTGCAATCATACCGATAATCTTTACTGTAGCCGAAGACGCCATGACGGCAGTTCCGCAGTCCTTGCGTGACGCCGCCATCGCCTTGGGCGCCAACCCTTGGCAGGTATCGTTCACGATGGTTCTTCCGGCGGCCATGCCGGGAATAGCGGCCGGTGTCGTACTCGGATTCGGACGGGCTATCGGTGAAACAATGATTGTCCTGATGGCGTCGGGAAATGCCGCCATCATATCGGGTAATCTCACCGATTCGGTTCGCACGATGTCGGCCACCATCGCCGCCGAGCTTGGTGAGGTCGTTTTCGACAGCGCTCATTACAACGTCCTCTTTTTCATAGGCTCGCTCCTCTTCATCTTCACCTTTGCAGTCAATTTTGCCGGTGATGTCATTCTTTTGCGGCTGAAGGAAAAACTTCAGGGGAAGACAACATGAAGATCGCCGAGCGGAATCACGCATCCCCGGAGACAGCGGCGCTATCTGCGGTTCAATCATCGAAACGCAAATCGTCAGGCGTCATCCCGCGGGGGCTTACCTTCGCGGCGGTGGCTATCATACTCCTGATGCTGGCAGTCATTCTCGGCAACATCGTCATCCACGGCGCCGGCAC
>JACRAV010000402.1 GCA_016213305.1 Candidatus Zixiibacteriota bacterium
ATATCAGGCGTGGACGTTCGACTACTCACAGGGCAGTACCGCCGCCTGGCTGAGTGTAATCTATATGGCGATCGGCACCTCAGTGGCCGCCTACATTCTCTGGATCTGGGTCCTCAAGCACATCTCGGCCTCGCGACTGGCCGTCTTTTCGAATTTCCAGCCGATCATCGCCACCGCCGTGGCCTTTGTCATGTTGGGGGAGAGGCCGGAGTTGTCGTTCTACGCCGGGGGCGCGATTGTCCTGGCCGGGGTGTTGATTACGGAAATCGGAAATGAAAAGAGCGGCCCTGAAGCCGCTCTTGGATAAGTATCTTGCGTTACAGATGGTTCAGTGCCCTTCCCAGCTTTGGAAATGCTGGTAGTTGAGCGAGTCGATAAACCCGCCCGGATCGGCCATGAAGGCCAGCATATTCTCGATCAGATAGACATGATTCTTCTCCTCGTCGGCCACCTGCTGAAGCAGTTCCCGACGGGTGGCGTCACTCTCCTTGTTGGCCTCATCCCGATATAGTTTCTCCGCCTTCTCCTCGACTTCAAGCGCCTTCCGCCAGACCGACAGGACATCCTCACCGTATAGCGTGGAGTGGCCGTTCCCGATCATCTGCTGGAACACATTTTTGACCGCGAGCGCCGATGGCGGCGCGGCGTCGATCACCTCGCGCGCCGCGACCGAACCGGACTCTTTCAGCCGCTTGAAGAAGTGATAGTGCTTGACCTCTTCTTCGGCCAGCGTGAGAAGTATCTGCCGAAGTTCCTGGGTCGGCATTTTGGAGGCGCTGGTCTCGTAATACATCTTCCCGTCCAGCTCCATCCGCATCGCGTAATCGAGAATATCCATACCTCACTCCATTCCCGCCGGTTTCAAATTCTCCTTCGAGAACTGCCGTTCCATATCCGGGTCGGTGAATATCCCGTCCTTGCGGATCAGCTTGCCGTCAAACCAGATCTCGCCGCCGCCGTAGTCCGCCCGCTGGATCAGCACCTGATCCCAGTGGATATTCGACTGGTTGCCGTTGTACGCCTCGTCATAACACTGCCCCGGCGTGAAGTGCAACGAACCCGCAATCTTCTCGTCGAACAACGTGTCTTTCATCGGGTGCAGGATGAACGGGTTGACCCCGAGCGAGAACTCGCCGATATACCGGGCGCCCTCGTCGGTATCGAATATCTTGTTGAGCTTATCGACATTGCTGTCGGCCGTCGCCTTGACAATCTTTCCCTTTTCAAAAGTAAGGGAGACCTTCATAAAAACCGTCCCCTGATACAGCGAGGGGGTGTTGAAGGTAATCGTTCCATTCACCGAATCGCGCACGGGAGCGGTATAGACCTCGCCGTCCGGGATATTGCGACGCCCGTCACACTTCACCGACGGAATCCCCTTGATCGAAAAGGTCAGGTCGGTGCCGGGACTCTTGAGATGCACCTTGTCCGTGGCGTTCATGAGCGCGGCCAGTTTGTCCTCGGCTTTAGACATCTTTTCATAGTCGGCACAGCAGACGTCGAAATAGAAATCCTCGAATGCCTCCTGCGATGTCTCCGCCAATTGCGCCATGGCATTGTTGGGATAGCGAAGCACCACCCAGCGGGTCCGCTTGACCCGCTCTTCCAGATGCACCGGCTTGTAAAACAGGGTGTTGTGTTTGTCCACTTGCTTCTGATCGACATCGGCCAGATCGAACGGATTGTCCGAACCGCGAAGCCCGATATACCCGTCCGCCTTTTGCATCAGGTGCAGATGCAGATCGGCCTGCTGTTTGAACTGGTCGTCGCTCGCCGATTTGACCCACTGCCGAAGGAGCGATTCATCATTGTAATACCAGAATACGGTTACCCCCCGGTCGGCGGCTATGCGTATCACCTGTTTCCCCAGTTCGAGCGTCTCTTTCCCTTTGATCTCGAGGTACAGGACTTCCGCTTTCTTCATCCGAAGCGAATAGTCAATCAACTGGCGGGCCAGAATCTCGTTGCGCTTGTCTTTCATATCGTCTCCGCAATGTTTCAATCGTTGTTTTATATGGCGCCAAGATACAACAGCCCGCCCTTTGCCGCAATCACTCCATATTGGCCTGAATCGAAGGGTGGCATTGACGGCCGGCTCTTAAAACCGCTAATTACAGCTTCGAGCATCCTGTATGACTGACCAGCACCTGCGCATTGGAACCTCCGGCTTTGCCTACAAGGACTGGCTGGGGAACTTCTATCCCCGATCCTGTCCCCAAAGTGACTATCTGAAATTCTATGTGACAAAGTTTACCACCGTCGAACTGGATGTGACCTTCTACCGCCTGCCCAGCGCGGCTATGGTCAAGAAATGGGCGGCCACAGCCCCAGAGGGCTTCACCTTTGCGGCCAAATTCCCCCGTATCGTAACGCATGAGGGAGACCTTCCCGGCCGGGTCAGCGCGGCCCAGGCTTTTTGTGAGGTGATGCGTCACCTTGATTCGCACCTCGGACCGCTTCTCCTGCAATTCGCCTACAGCTTCAAGCCGGATCAGGCGGACACCTTGTGGCGCATTCTCGATGCTCTGCCAACTGATCTGCCCATTGCCGTTGAAGTCCGCAACAAGGTCTGGCTCGAACCAAAGTTCTATCATGAACTCCGGCAAAGAAAGATTGTCCTCTGTCAGGTCGATCACCCCTGGATGCCCCGCATCACCGAGCGGACCGGTCCGTTTGCCTATATCAGATTTCTGGGGGATCAGAAAGTCCTGACCGAAGATTTCAGCTATGTTCGCTATCCCCACGAGGACCGGCTGGCCTGGTGGCGCGACCTGATTAAATCGTACGAGGGCGACGCGGGGGATATCTACGCCTATTTCAACAACCATTTCTCCGGCCATGCACCGACAACCGCCTTCCGACTGCTTGAACTCCTTGCCAAATGAATGAACGTGAGGATTGAAATGCACACGTCTCAGTTTCTGAAAACCGCCATGACCGCCGTCGATCGGGCCGAACGAATCTGCCTCAGGCAGTATCGCATCCGCCCGAAAGTCGAAACCAAGTCCGACAACACGCCCGTCACCGTCGCCGACCGCGACTCCGAATCGGCCATGATCGACATTATCCGCACACAATTCCCAACCCACGGGTTTTTCGGAGAGGAAACCGGCGATAACAGCGGCGACCGGGAATTCGTCTGGATCATCGATCCAATCGACGGCACCAAAAACTTCATCGCGCAGATTCCACTCTGGGGGAATTTGCTCGCCCTCATGCACAAGGGACAGATCGTCCTTGGCGTATCCAACGTCCCCTTGATGAAAGAGCGGGTGTACGCGGAACAGGGGAGAGGCGCCTTTCTTAATGGACAGAGGATTCATGTCTCAACCACCCGCCGCCTGGCCGCCGCCTCCATTTCCTACGCCAAGTCGATCAAACGACCTCATGACCGAATCGACAAAGGGCTTTTCGAGTTGTTCGACCGCTCCGGCCGCCAGAGAGGGTTCGGCGATCTCTGGCCGTATCACCTGCTGGCCTCAGGACGAATTGATGTTGTTGTCGAAGTCGGCATAAAAGCGTATGATGTTGCTCCGTTCGTGTGCATTGTTTCCGAAGCGGGCGGCAAGACCAGCGACATCCACGGGAACCGGTTCGATGTCGAGGCCGGCGATTTCGTCGCCACCAACCGGATACTGCACAAATCGGTCATCGACTGTTTTGAATGATATGGAAGAAGGAGACCAGATGTCCAGACCGGGACCATTATGCTATGTCGAGATCGGCGCGACCAATGTCGTCCGCACCGCCAAATTCTACAATGCCGTCTTCGGCTGGGAGTTCGCCGATATTTCCGCCACCGCGTATTCCACATTCGGCACCGGTGACGGCATTGGCGGCGGCCTCTACCGCACCGACAAGATCAAGCCGGGCGGCGGAATCATCATCTACATTGCCGTGGACGACATCACCGCCGCACTCGACCGGGTGACCGCCGCCGGCGGCAAGATGCTCGTGCCCAAAAGCGAGATCCCCGGCACCGGATGGTACGGCCATTTCGCCGACCCCGACGGCAACCACCTCGGACTCTTCTGTCTCCGCACGGCATAAACCGGAAGGAGTGTCGCATCAGCGGGAAGATCGACATCCTCAATCTGTCGATAGGACGCGGCCACCCGTTCTATCTCGACGGCATCATCTCGGCCCTGATCCGGCGCGGCGCCGTCTCGTTGCTCAAAGGACAGGTCGAGGTCTTCGATATCTGTTCGGGGCTTTCCCGCGCGGGCTGGCACACCGCCCGATGGCTTTACCATCACGGAGCATCAAACCCGATTGTCGGCGCACTGTATCACCTCATTCGCCGTCAGAATGACTACAACAAGCCGTCGGTCTCTCTCCGCATTCTGGGGCGGCCATTGATCGATACGTTTGGACCCGGTTCCGATCCACTGATCGTGTCGCACCCGATGCTGGTCGGCATTCTTGCCAACCGTCCCAATCTTTTGTACCAGCACGGTGAACTGGTCGCCCCCGATGAATCGCTCGTCCGAGGCGCATCGGTTGTCTTTGTCCCCACCCATGACGTCGCCGAACGTTTCTTGTCTGCCGGATATTCGCGTGGGCAGATTCTTGTCACCGGCCTGTGCATCGAGCCGCCTCTGACCCGCACCGCCGAGGATATGTATCTTTCCCGCATAAACCGTCTCCAATCTACCGATGAGTTGTGCGGACTATTTGTCTCTTCAGGCGCGGAACCGTCCGATCATATCAATGCCCTCGTGACATCGGCCCTGTCGGCTCTCAAGAGCGGGGGAAAAGCAGTCATTTTGGTTCGTGAGGGGGGAAAACTCGAATATCGAATAACGAGCGCTCTGCACTCGGAAGGAATACTTCCGGCGATTGTCAATTCCGCTACCCCGATTCCGACAGAACTGCCACAGGCGACCATCGTCAGTTTCACGACCCGCCGCGAGGAAAACAATCTGACCGAGTGCCTCTTTCGCCACCTCGACTATTTTGTGTCCCCCGCGCACGAGCGGATCAACTGGGCAATGGGGCTGGGGCTACCGATGTTTGTTCTCACGCCGTCCATCGGCCCTTTTGCCCCTCTCAATCTCGAATTGGTGAAATCAGCCGGAGTCGGGAGAATTATCGGCGACCAGATTCCGCCCAGCGACTTTGGCCCGACTCTCGAACGTCTCCGCCGCTCCGGCGAACTATCGGCTATGGCCGAGCGTGGCTGGCAAGAACGCCCCATCGACGGTTTCCAGCGTATTGCCGACTACCTGATCACCCACTTTCAACCGTAATATCAAAGACAGAACATTCCACTGGCGCGCCTCGCCGCCGGCCATATATTGATCGGCTTATGGCAGTATGGCATCCATGGAGGGCCAGGGGGTTCACGCGGGACTTCTGGATTCTATCGCTCGGCTGGTTTATCGCCGCCCTCGGATTCGCGATCTCAATCCCCTTTCTTGCGATCTATTTCAGCTCCGAACTCGGCCTGACCAAATCAGAAATCGGGCTTTTCTTCGTCGGCATCGCCGTCATCAGAGCGATCTCGCAGGCAGTTGGGGGAGAGATGTCGGACCGGCTGGGGCGGTATGGTCTGGTGCTCCACTCGCAATCAGCCCGCTCGGTCTCGTTTGTTCTGCTCGGCATGGCGATCGGCTTCAAATGGGGATTCTGGCCGGTGGCAATTCTCTTCGGTACCAATGCCGTTTTCGGCTCACTGTTCATGCCGGCGGTCAACGCTCTCGTTTCAGATATGCTTCCGCCGGAACAACGTCTGCACGGGTATGCGATCGCGCGGTCGGCCAGCAATCTCGGCTGGGCAGTCGGACCGGCTATCGGCGGCTTCATGGCGACCACATCCTACGCCTCACTCTTCTACATTTCAGCCATTTTATCGGTCGGATCACTGGTCGTTTTCTGGCTCTATTTCACCCCCCCGCCGGTCATCGTCAATCAGGACCGGTTCAAATACACCGACCTTCTCGCCGTCAAGGATGACAAATTCCTTGCGACCCACGCCGTGCTTACCTTGGTACTGTATCTGGTCGTCGCGCAAGCACAACAGTATAAGATTTGCCAAACATCGTTAAATCCGTATTTTTAAAATCATCTAAATACGTTCCTGTTGTATCAGCCGATCCGACTGAATCCGTCACATCAGAACGCGCAACAGTGGTAAACTCCATTCTATACCGTGCAATCTGCCGCCCATTTGCAAAGAAAAGATAATCTGCATCTTTGTTATCTTCA
>JACRAV010000039.1 GCA_016213305.1 Candidatus Zixiibacteriota bacterium
GATATTGCCTCAAGGATAAACCGGCACGTAGCGTCCCAGAGACTGTCGGCCTGCGGGAAAAGCATCTTGATCGGAATGTCGGGCAGGCCCGGTACGTAAGCGATGAGCATGATTGCCCCTGGACGGGTTCCGGCCGGATCATCCCGCCTCTGCAACGAGACGAAAATCGAGCGATAGGTTCGGAAGTCGCCGTCCATAGCGAACACGGCCGATCGGAGGGCCCCGTTGGTATCCAGGAACGTATTGATGGTATCATTCTTCAGGTATGAAAACCGGCCGAGCGAGATCGTCTGTCCCATATCGAAGGCGGTGTCCGCGACCGTCTGCTTCGACGCCCACAGTTCATACACTAGTCCGTTGGGAGGTGAAGGGAGATTAGCCGGCTCAAGGGTAAGCTCCGAGCGCTTTATCGATGTGAGAATATCCTCTCTTTGACTGCACCCGGTCAGGATGAGCAAAAGAAGAGCAACGGCACTAACGGTGACAGTTCGACGCATGTATCTGGTCTCCAATCCCTTCCTCCTTCGATCACGCCCCGGCTAACCGCAAGTGGGGCAAACAACAGCCGCCAATATACCCGCCCGGTCGGGAGACTGTCAAGCCATAATTTCCCGGTGTTTACCGGTTCCGGGCATCCAGACTATTGACGGCCAATCTCTCCACGGGTTTAAAGAAAACCTGCGGATATCCGATAAATCCGTAAAAGGTTACCCAATCAACAGATATTGAGGATTGTGCCGTGAACACGTGCCCCAACTGCACTACCGAACTGGTTGTCGATGGCGGCGAACGTTGCCCCGTGTGCAACGCCCTGCTGACACCGGAAACTCCGCCACCTGGCCCGCCCGCCGATGATGACTTGCGGTTTGATATTCAGGAGGCACACGGTGATCAGCGTGAATTGACCGGCCCCCCCCAGCTCAAATCACGCCGCAATGAACTCGAGATCGAAGATGAATCTCAAATGATGGCGAATCAATCTTCGCCCGTGATTCTCCCTACGGCTGAAGAGTCGTTCACGGGATTTTCGCCGACCCCGTCGGCGGGGCCTGCCGAACCGGTCGCGCCAAAGTCGGACGAAGACCTGAACGGCATCAAACGTTTGACGGCCGAGGAAGTAAGTTCCATTTCTAAATCTCTTTACGGCAATCGCACGTACATGTCCGACCAGGACAAGATCGCGGCCCTACGAAAAGTTGATGCCTCAGCCCGAAGCGTCTCCCAGCGGAGCGCCGACGGGTCGGACAAGCCGGCCGCGCCGCGACGAACGCGCGGGATCGCGTGGTACTACAAGAACTGGATTCAAGTGGTCGGCGAATCCGATCTGCGCGAACAAGACGAAATCACCATCCACGACCGCCAGTTTGTTCTGCGAAAAAAGCAGTTCAGCCCCAAGATGGTGCTGGCAATCGGGGGGCCTTTGGCGGCAATTCTGCTGTTTGTCGTCGGTTCGGTTTTGACACCGTCAATATCAGGCAAGGGACGCATTGTCGGTTGCGTGTTGGACAAGTACGGTCGTCCGCCTCAAGGTCCCGCCACCGTGAAGTTGCCGGACGATGACCTGACTGTCCAGACCAACGGTCAAGGGTTCTTTGTGACGGGTCCAGTAAAGAGTGGTGCCCACCGCATTGAGGTTACCGTCGGGAACGAAGTGGTTTCGTCGGACTTTGCGACAGTTGTCCCCAATGAAGTGACCACGATTCGGCTCCGCTCGGCGCTACCACCCAGGCCGGCTCAGCCACTGACCCAGCAACAGGATTTACCGGAGGCACCATCATCGTCGGCGACGCCGCCACAGACAGATATTCGACCGAGCCAGACCACTGCAGTCGTGACGCCTCCGGAATCCCCGCGATCGGCCGTCAAATCGACCTCCGATTCCAATGCGAAGCTGGTTCTAAAGGCCAACGTTGACGGTGCTACGCTGAAGTTAGGTAGCAAGGTCATAGGGGCCGGGAATCTCGCGTACACGCAATTGAAACCGGGACGGTACTTGTACATGGTTAGCAAAACAGGTTACCAGTCGGTGGGAGGGTCGATTGAGCTTGCCGCCGGCAAAACGGCCACTCTTTCGGTCGAACTGACGCCCGTGGCGACCAAAAGCGCCGCTCGCCCAGCAGCCCCGTCCGAGACCCAGCACTATCAAGCCGGATTAGATGCCCTGGGGGCTTCCAATTTCGCCACGGCGGAAAAAGAATTTAGCGCGGCACTCCAGGTCAAACCGGATTTCGCCGCGGCGCTGGTGGGGCGGGGAAATGCCAAGTCACGGAGCGGGCGGAATGCCGATGCCGTCAGCGACTATATCAGTGCCGCCGAACTCTATCGCTCGTCGGGTGATCCCAACAACGCCATGAAAGCATATAATCAAGCCATCCAGGCCGACAATGGTTCGGCCGCCGCTCTTCTCGGACGCGGGGACATCTACCTGGCCCGGGGCGAGGAAGTTGCCGCGATAACGGACTTTGAGGCCGTCATCGCTCTCGACAAACGAAACACCGATGCCTATATCGGGCTCGGTCGCGCCCGGCTAGCTCAGGGGAATGCCAAACCCGCGTTGAAGCATTTCAAGGACGCGCGATCGCTTGAACCCAAAAATCCCGAAATCTATCAGTACCTGATGCTGTGCTACTTCGCCGACGACAATATGAAGGAAGCGAAGAAAGCTTACGATTCCTTCACCGAGGTCGCGTCGGCCGCGCAGGTCGCCCGGATCAAAAGGGATTCCAAGTACAGCGCCGTGCTCAGGGCAGTACAGGACAAGTGATGACTCCATCCCCGCGCCGACTCAACTGCTGGGAATACCGACTCTGCGGTCGAGAGCGCGGCGGCCTGATGGTGGATGTACTTGGTGAATGCCCGGTCTCCACGGCGATGAAATTTGATGGCCTCAATTCCGGGCAGGGAGCGGGGCGGGCATGTTGGCTGGTGGCCGGAACAGACTGCCAGACACACCAACCGGGAGGTCAGCCGGGTGTTTGTTGCCATCAATGCGAGTTCTATCGACGAGTAGTGTCTGAGGAAGCAGAAAACGTGCAGGCCACGTTCGTCACCACACGATCATAGCCGACCGTCCTTTATTTGACCCTTGCGACAAAGCCCGAAGTCCCGAATTTCCTGGCCAGCTCGGCCCGAACACCTTCGGCAACGTCGGCCGACGAATATCTACCCACTCGCACCCGGTAATAGGTGATTTCACGTACTACCGCAGTCGTTAGAAAGGCGGGATACCCCTTCAAAGTGTAGGTGGTCAGCATTTGTTCGGCGACCTCTCTATCCGGCGTGCTGGCAATCTGCACGACAAACTCGCCCAGCGCTTCGCCGCCACCAATCCCCCCTGCCGGCCTTCTTTCTTCTTCGGGAATGGCCCCCGCATCAGGCGCGGGAGCGGATTCATCCACCATTGAAGTCAAACTGGAATCGCTGGAGGCGGATGTCGGTAATTGGTCGCCGGGAGTCGGCGTGCCGGAAATGGTCGAAGTATCGGCGACGACGGGTATGTCAGTCCGTGAAAGGGAGTCGATCGATGAACTAAGAGTCCGCGCGTTCGGGGAACTGTTGGCCCGCGACTCGGACATCGAATCGGAGTAAAGCTGGTTACGCATCTTTTCTTCGAGCCGGGCCGCTTCTTTCTGTCTTTCTGAGCAGGACGCAAGGAGAGCGACGGTCAACGCCATCGCCCCGAGTGCCCGGAAAATAGTCGATTCCATACCTATCATCAATTCTGGCAAAGAGTTCAGCCGACCTCACCGGTCACGCTCGCAGGTCTGTATAAAGCCCAGGACAGGTGAAGTCAACTTAAAACGAAAATTCGCGCCTAAAGAAACTCTTGTATTTGAGGTCTTGATTGTATAACCTTTCGCCGGATTGAGGGACAGAATATGAAAATGTGTGATGGCATCCTTGACTTGATCGGACGCACCCCACTGATGCGTCTGCGCACCGGAATTCCTGAAGGCGTAATTGCGGCCGTTAAATTGGAGTTCCAAAACCCGACCGGGTCGGTGAAAGACCGGATGGCGTACCATATTGTGCGCAAGGCGCTCAATGCCGGCAAACTGAAAGCCGGCGACACGATTATCGACAACACTTCGGGCAATACCGGCTCATCGCTGGCCATGGTCGCCAGCGTCTATGGATTAAAGGCCATTTTGGTCACCCCGGACAAGACCAGTCAGGAGAAGATTGACCTGATCAGATCATTCGGCGCCGAGGTGATTGTCACGCCGGCCGAAGCCGGTCACCACGATCCGGCCGGGTGCTACATGGTTGCCCGGGAACTGGCCAAAAAGCACGGCTATTTTGATGTGGACCAATACGACAGTCAGGACAATGTGGAGGCCCATTACCTTTCGACCGGCCCGGAAATCTGGGATGATACCGGGGGACGGATCACCCACTTTGTGGCGGGAATCGGGACCGGCGGGACATTCTCGGGCACGGCCCGTTTTCTCAAGGAGCGCAATCCCCGGATGAAAGCGATTGCGGTTGATCCCGAGGGCTCGATATTCGCCGCCTATATCCGGGATCGGCGGGAGACTGAAGGTCATACCTACAAAGTTGAAGGAATCGGATCGGATGTCATCACCAAGGCGCTACACCCCGAACTGGCCGACGAGGTGATCACGGTCTCTGATAAGGACAGCTTCACGCGGGCGCGTCTGATCGCCAGGACCGAGGGGATTTCAGGCGGTGGTTCGGCGGGGAGTGTCGCCGTCGCCATGGAACAGGTCGCCCGATCGGCTGAAAAGGGAGCGGTAATTGTCGGGATTTTCGCCGACGCCGGCATCCGATACCTCAGCAAGTGCTACAACGATGATTGGATGCGAAAGCAGGGATTCCTGGCGGCGCAAACCGAGGAGACGCTATAAAGTGCTCGCTAATGTTATCCGCCTTTCTCTCGCTGTTCTTCTCCTGTCCGCGACGGCCGCAGGTCAGGCCCGCAATGACTTGTACTCTCCGGAGCCGGAATGGGATTATGGCGAAGTCGGCATCGACTTTGAGATCTATCACGTTTTCAAGCTGGTTAACGCCAGCCCCAAGCCGATTCACCTGGATTCTGTGCAGGCCCCCTGTGATTGCTCCTGGGTGAAGATTTCCGACTCTGCCCTACAGCCGGGCGATACCTGTCTGGTGACGCTCAAGTTCAGCACCAAGGATTTTTACGGGCGAACCACCAAGGTAATCGAAGTCCATTGGCAGGATCCGCGGCCCAGGTACCTTCAGTTGACCTATAGCGCGACCGTGGGACAATTCTTTGGCGCCGTCAAGCCGGAACCGGTATCGCTGTTCCTTATTCCCGGTCAGGCCACCCGAAAACTATCGATCTCCAATCCGAAACTTCCCCGTATCGAGCTTGATGGCGTGGATATGCACGGTGATTTTGCCGACATCAAGACCATTAAGGCGGAGGCGGCGATGGGGCGCAGTCTGGAGCTTGAGCTGACCGCTCACCCGTCGCTCAAGGCGGGAACCTATGTGGGCAACGTGCGGTTGAGTATAGCGGTGGAAGGAGAAAAGCGACCATTGTTGATTACGATACCGATTAAGATCGTCCGTTATTAGCGAGAAGCGGTACAGACCTAAATCGCCAGATGGAGCTTGACAATCACCGGACCTGCTGATATATAGAAGACAGACAACTGACGAGGGTGACTCTCTGCTGTCCCTGGGTAGTTTCCTAGCCCCCTCTACCCAACCAGAGTAGCGCCCTCTAATTTTTTGGGGCAGACCCTCCGGCAAAAAAAAAGGCCGCCATAAGGCGGCCTTTCATTTTTCATTCGAGCGAATTAGGCCTTGATGATACAATCCACAGGGCAGACGGCCACGCAATGCTGACCATCGGGCTGATCCTCGCACTCGTTGCACGTGCCGGCGTCGATAATGTATATGTCGCCCTCGGCAATTGAATTGGTCGGGCACTCCGGCAGGCAAAGTCCGCAGGCCGTGCACTCATCGGTTATCTTCATCGCCATGTTACTCAAACCTCCACACTGTTGCGTTGTCGGCCCACCGGGCCGCTGATATCGCGGTGAATATATTGACCCCGACCGGAAATACAAGGGGTAACTGTTCAATTTTGCCAATACGATGGCGGAGCACCCGGCTTTCCAAGTCCGTACACAAATTCATACGGTGAAGTGCAGATTGACGGTGATCTTGGTTGCCGGATAGAACCGGGAGCATTCGTTGACATTTACATAAAGAAAGCCGCCGAATCCGGGCGATTCGGCGGCTTTCCGTGCTGGAGGCGCCACCCAGATTTGAACTGGGGAATAAAGGTTTTGCAGACCTCTGCCTTACCACTTGGCTATGGCGCCGAAAAATAAAGCGGGAAACGAGACTCGAACTCGCGACAGCCACCTTGGCAAGGTGGTGCTCTACCAACTGAGCTATTCCCGCTGAAACGTCAACTGTCTTGCGGCCTTACCACCGCGACCCTGAATATATAGCTCCCCGTCAGATTGTCAACTTATTTCCCGCCCGGAGAAAGCCGCCGCCGCTCGGCAACCTGCTGATCAATAAGAGCTTGGATTCGCGGGACGAACCAGGGCACCAGCTTGAGCAACCAGCGGCGATGAATCTCCGCCTTGCGCTCATTCCCCTCCAGTCGAGCATACAGGTATAAATCCTTATGCGGCTCGTACAATGTCGAGTCGACCGCCACCACGCTATCCAGTAGGGGGCGGGCGAGTTCATGTTTTTGCATCAGGAAAAGACAAAATGCCTTGTAGTAAGCGACATAAATGTACACGGGCTTGATCGAAGCGGCCGCCGCCGAATCAAAGTAGGCAACCGCCCGGTCATATTTCGCCTGAGTGTAGAGATCAAGCGCCGTTTTGTAATACTGAACATACTTTACCGGATAAGTCGGGGTCAGGTCCTCGCCTACCGGACTCATCCGCTTGAACGCCGGAGTAATGAGTCCCGCCGTACCGGGTTGTTCGGGAGTGGGAAAGTACCAGCCGATGGCGCGATAACTGTTCATGAAAGCCGGAATGAGCAAAAGCGCCCGCTCGGCGGGAGCCGATGGCTTGGCGCCGGTCGAAAAC
>JACRAV010000400.1 GCA_016213305.1 Candidatus Zixiibacteriota bacterium
AAAGCGTCGCGACCGTTCGACAAGGAGCGCGACGGTTTTGTGATGGGCGAGGGATCGGGTATTCTGGTGCTGGAATCGTACGAACATGCGATGAAACGCGGGGCGCGCATCTATGCCGAGGTTCTCGGGGCGGGCATGACCGGGGACGCGCATCACATCACGGCGCCGCATCCCGATGGGGACGGGGCCAGACGCGCCATGAGCATTGCCATCAAAGACGCGGGACTTGCGCCGAATCAGATCGAATATATCAACACGCACGGCACGGCCACCGACCTTGGGGATATCGCGGAAACGCGGGCGATCAAGGGCGTGATGGGCGAGCACGCCTACAAAGTGGCGTGCAACTCGACCAAATCCATGTCGGGTCACCTGCTTGGCTCGGCCGGCGCGGTTGAACTTATTGCCACCGTCAAATCAATAGAGCAACAAATAGTGCATCCGACCATCAATCTGGAACATCCCGACCCCGATTGTGATCTCGATTACGTTCCCGGCCAAAAGCGGGCGTGGAAAATCAACCACGCCATGTCCAACTCTTTCGGGTTCGGCGGGCATAACGTGTCGGTGGTGATCGGACGCGTACACAACTCCGGGTAAATGGGCTTCTGGCAGTCGATCACGCAACTTTTCGCCACCGAGCGGACGCCGCGATGCGAGGACCTTTCGGCGGTTTGTGATCTGCTCGGCTATCGGTTCAAAGACCCTTCGCTGTTGTCTCTAAGTTTGTGCCACCGGTCGTTCGTGCGCAGTCAGCCGAACGGCGGGGAATCATACGAGCGGCTGGAGTTTCTGGGGGACTCGGTGCTCGGCCTGGCGATTTCCGAGCAGTTGTACCGCGATCATCCCGACGAAACCGAGGGAAATCTCACCAAGATCAAAGCAATGCTGGTCAACGAAACGACGCTGGCGCAGGTCGGGCGGGAGATCGGACTTAACGCCTTCATCCACTTGTCGCCGGAAGAAGATAAATCCGGCGGGCGGGACCGCAATTCGATTATCGCCGACGCTTTTGAGGCGGTGATCGGGGCGATCTATCTCGACGGCGGGATCGGGCCGGCGCGGGAGCTGGTGTACAAGTTCATCTATTCGCGGCGCGAGTCGATTACCTCGGATCTGTCGCAGAAGAATTACAAGGGCGACCTGCTGGAATTGGTGCAGGCCCGAGGCGAAGGAGTGCCGCGATACGACGTGGTTTCCGAGGTCGGCCCCGATCATGAGAAGACATTTCACGTCATCGTGACGGTGGCGGGGGAGAAGATCGGCGAGGGGACGGGGTTATCCAAGAAGGAAGCCGAACAGAAGGCGGCGGCCATGGCGCTGGAGCGGGTGAGCAAAGTGGAATCGTGACCGGTCGCCTTGACTTTGGTCCGAATCGGGATGATATTGGCGGCTGATTTACTAATAAAGACGTTCTTGGAGATTCTATGAATATCGTTTGTCTCGTCAAGCAGGTTCCCGAAATAGCGCTCATCAAAGTTGATACCGCGGCCAATCAGGTGATTCTTCCCGCCGGGCCGGTGGTGCTCAATCCGTTCGATGAATACGCGGTCGAGGAAGGGCTTCGCATCAAGGAGAAGACCGGCGGCAAGTGCGTGGTGATCTCCGTCGGCACGGAGCGGACAGAGTCGGCGTTGCGCGATTGTCTGGCGCTGGGTGTTGACGACGCCTACCTTTGCACCGATCCGGCGTTTGCGGGTTCCGATCCCCAAGGGATCGCTCGCGTGCTGGCGGCGGGACTTAAAAAGATCGGCGCGTATGATCTGGTGCTGGCCGGAAAACAGGCGATTGATTCCGATTCCGCGCAGGTGCCGTCGGCGGTCGCGGGTTTGCTCGATCTGCCGCAGACGATGTTTGTCAAAAAGTTCGAGTCGATCGACGGCGGCAAAGCCAGGGTGTATCGGTCAACCGAGGATGGGTACGACGTGGTGGATTTGACCCTGCCGGCGGTGGTGTCGGTGGTGAAAGAAATCAACGAGCCGCGCCTGCCGTCGCTCAAAGGGAAAATGGCGGCCAAGAAGAAAGAAATCGTCAAATGGTCGGCGGCCGATCTGGGCTTGTCCGGCGAGGGGCTGGGGAGCAATTCGATGACGAAGACCCTGGCGGTTTCGCCGCCGCCGCCGCGCCCCAAGGGAGAGATACTCACCGGAGATTCTCCTGAGGATATTGCCAACAAGCTGTTTGACAAGCTCCGGCAGAATCAGGTGATCTGAAACAAATAAGCCGCCGCAAGGCGGCTTTTCTTTTGAGGTGGCATCTATGTTCGTACGAAGCGTATCGGATTGTGACGAGATCATTGCCGGTGACGGCACTCTGCTCCGCGAGCTTTTGCATCCATCGAGGGGGTATCCGTTTGCGGGACGGTACTCGCTGGCGCATGCGGTGGTGGCGGTGGGGGAGGCGTCGAAATTGCACCGGCTGAAAAGCTCGGAGGTGTACTACATTCTCTCGGGCGAGGGGGAGATGCATATCGGTGAGAATCGGGCGATTGTGCTGGCCGGGGATGCGGTGGAGATTCCGCCCGGCGCGGAGCAATGGATCGAGAATATCGGGGCGGTGCCGCTGGAGTTTTTGTGCATAGTCGATCCGGCCTGGCGGGCGGAGGATGAGGAGATTGTGGAGTAGGGCATTACTCTTTGTGGCCCACCGCTTGCGGTGGGATCCGTGATTTGACATGATATTGTAAGAAGAATCAGCACTTCAATTCCATGGCATGACGAAACTCCGCCATTACGACCAAACTAATCTGGCTCGATTCGTGACGTTCAGTACCTATCGGCGTGTGACCGCTTTGAACGATGACTGGCTCAAACAGATCGTGATTGATGAATTGAAAGCGCTACGCGTTCGATACAGCATTAGAATCCATGGATATGTTCTGATGCCCGAGCATGTGCATCTAGTGCTGTGGCCGCCGAGCGGCGAGGAACTTGGCAGGCGGATCGGTGAAATGAAGTCGCGTTCGGCCAGAGCGTTTTTTGCCGGTCGGCCGATCGGCGGGGACAAGGAGACACGAATATTGTGGCAACGGCGGTGCTACGATCACAACTGTCGAACCATCAAAGATGCCATAGTGAAGATTAATTACTGCCACAATAATCCGGTTGCACGGGGGCTGGTGACGGAAGCCGGCGACTGGAGTTGGTCAAGCTTCAACTGGTATCAAGGGCTTAGGGATGTTCCACTCGAGATTGATTCGGTGGAGTTATGACAGGCATCGACTCTATGCATGGAACCCACAGCAAGCTGTGGGCCACCAAGATAAAGTAGGGCCGGACGAGCCAATACAACACAGTTTACAGCCGTATAAAAACAGTTCTATATTCACCGGATGATGCCGCATAGAAAAATATCATGTTTGGCCCGCCACCTTCTGGCTATCATATGCCTCGTTGCGGGGGGGGCGACCTCGGCGGCGGCCGCCAGTGAGCCGATCCGGTACGCGCTGTGCGATCTGCGGGTGGTCTATCTGTACGATGACCCCGCCGCGATCGACTGGGCAACCATTTATTATCTCAACGACGAAAAGGGGTGTCGGGTCGATCTGGTTACCGCGACTTCTGGACCGACATTTCAGGTTGAGCGACGGAGCGTCGATGATAAGTACCTGGTCAACTGGCAGTGCACAATGGTGGCGGGTGATTCGGCGCGCTTCGATTCTGTTTTCGCTCATGTATGGGCGGATCGACGCCCTGATCTCATTATTAACGACTTAACCGACACCGTCGGTGCGACCGGGCGGTTGGCGAAACATATATCATCGCTTAAGCCGTTGACCGGTTCGCTGTTCAATATCGTAAGGATCTTCAGCCGCACTGAGGATGCCGACAAGGGGATCGTCTCCCTGAACAGCCGGGAGTGGTACACGAAGTGCCGCATTCGGATCGAGGCGGAAACGCCCCGGCTGATGGGTGAGTCGTATGCCGTGCAGGTATCGAATAAGACGCACAGCCGGTATCGGGCCGTGATGAACGGCGGCGGGCCGGATTTTTTGTCAAAACTCAGGCAATCGCGGCTGATCGAAACGCTCGATTCGCTGATGAAGCCGGGCGCCGTACGGCAGGCATTGGAGCGCAAGGCGGGAAATTCTATCTCATTGCTGGAAGTGGCGCAAACACAGTCGGGGCGCGCCCGGCTTCGGAGTGTGGTTTCGGCCTGGCAGGAACTGGTCGGATTTCGCGACGCGGCGGCGGTCGAGCCGACGCTGAAGGTGGTTCCGGAATTCGGGCGGTACACCGACAGCTTGGTGGAGCGCATACGACGGCTGGCTCTGGTGGAAACCGGTGTCAACTGGACCGGAGATATCGTGGTGCGGGATTCACCGTACGGTCCAAAGGTCAAGCTGGTATCGACGGTGATGGTGACCGGGCCGAGTGAAGTCAGAATTTCCGAAGTATCGTTCCGGCCCTCCTGGGACTCCACGACGGTGACGCTCGATTCGATGCGCGAGACGGTCAACCCGCACCAGTCGCTGGTCAGGGAATATCTGGTGGATATCAGTCGTCAGCGGCTCGAGTCGGTTCGGGCGGATTCGCTCAGGTTTGCGATTGAAATGGATGCGGGCGGACTGCCGATGATGATGTACAGCGCCGTGCCGGTGCGCCGCACGACACGATTGGCGGCGCGCTTTGAGCCGAATTTCTACTTTGTCCAGCCGTTCGCGGCGCTCAATGTCGATAAGGTGGTGACCTCGATGGCCCTGCGGGTGGTGATTTCCAAACCACTGGAGATATCGGGCCGGGTCAAGATCAATCTGGAAACGCCGACGGGCGTGTTCGCGGGGGCCTATCGCCAGGATATCACCCTCGAAAAGGGGCAGGCGACCGAAACGATCCGGATCCCGTTTAGCGTATCGAAGTTATTTGAACTGGGCATCCAGAACATGGTGGTGTCGTTGTCCATGGACGGCCGCCTGGTCTCGAGCGATACCGGCATTATCCGGCTGGCCTCGTGCCATGTGGAGGATACCACGGCGATCGGTCTATTGCCGGATACGACGGGACATCTCGAAGACATTCTCCGGATGACCGACGCCAAATGGCAGGCGGTTTCGGATCGAACGCTTGAAGTCGGCGATCTGGCGGCGTTCGATGTTCTCTTGATCGGTTCTGGCGCGCTTGACAATTATCCGTCTTTCCGTAAGGTTCGCGGGCGGTTGGAAGATTATGTCCATGGCGGCGGCACGATCATTATCATGGGACAGCCGTCATCCTGGCCGAGCGAGGCCTTGCCGGTGTCGTTTGTGCCAACGCCGGTGGTCGTGAGCGGATCGACCGTTCACATTGTCGATCCCGCCCATGATCTGTTCAGGAAGGGAAGCCCGATTCTGACGTCGGGTCTACTGACATATTTCGACCGTCCGACCAAGGTGAGCGGGGCGGTGATTTCACCCACCCGACCGCTGATCACCGGTCCCCGGTCGGAGATTCTGCTGTCGGTTACGTCGGTGGGGAACGGGAAGCTCGTATTCTGCGGGTTGCCGCTTACCGACATGGTCGGCAAGCTCAATGTAGAGGCCATTCATCTGCTGGCAAATATTCTGAACTATTAGCTTCGAAGTTTGTTTGCCATAGTACGCCTCAATGAGTGGGGCGTATGGCAACAGGAAGACTCGTTTGACAGCTACCCCTCCCACACGCCCCGGCCGATTCGACCGCATTTACGGATACCTTCGCGGGTATCGCGGATACCTGATTTTCGGGGGCATTTCGGTCATTCTCGCCAACGGATTTTTGCTCATTAATCCGTATGTGGTCAAAGTTATTTTTGATCGCTTGGAGGCAGGGGCGCAGTCCAATGAAATTCTGAAACTGGCGCTTTTGATGGTCGGCCTGTCGGCGGTGGCCGGGTTTTTCCGGTTCATGATGCGGCGGACGATCATCTGGATGTCGCGCCGACTCGAATACGACCTTCGCGGCTAACTGACCCGTCACCTGCTCAAATTGTCGCCGTCGTATTACG
>JACRAV010000401.1 GCA_016213305.1 Candidatus Zixiibacteriota bacterium
AAGGAGCATTTTCCGATGTTCGGTAGGGTAGGGCAGGAGCCCTGCGCTCCTGCCATCGGAGGCGGAAGAGAAGACGGCACGAGCACGGGGCTCGTGCCCTACATCAACCGGGGACGGCCGCCTGATTTCAGGCACCGGTTCAATTCGTCCAATTGAACGAGCCCATCTCCCCTGCGCCGCAACAGGGAGACGGTATCAGCATGTTCACGAAGGCCGCCAGTTTGCAGATGTCCGCCAAACCGAGTTTGCCGTCGCAATCCAGGTCCATCGTGGCGTAATCGGCGCTCTTGCCACTGAAGAGGAAATAGTAGGCGATGTATTCCATCAGATCATCGCGATCAACCTGGCCGTCGGAATTGAGATCCCCGCACAGCTGGCCACATCCGATCCCAAGCGCCCCGATCAACATGGCGCTGTCGCTGGCCGGCACACACGGAGACTTCGCCGAGATGGTGTAATCTCCGGCCGAATCGTTGCAGAACATCGGGTCGAGCGATATGTTCGCCGTCGACCAATTCAACGTCACCCCCGGCCCCGTGAACACGCTGTCCTGGCCGTATCGCACGTCGTTGGCGTTCGCCGTGACGGCGGCATTCTCCTGAAAATACAGTTCCGGTCCACCCCCGACCGAAGAATTATTCCAGAAGATATTATAAGCCAGATTCACGTCGGTCTGATCCCAGTACTTGTAAAACCCCCCGCCCGGCTGGGGCGAGTGGTTATCGGCAACGGTATTGCTCCGAAGATCCGCGCCGCAGGCCCGGCATTCAACGCCGCCGGCGTTCCCGGCCAGCACGTTCCCTTCGGCCAGAAAGTCAATGTAGTTCGCGTATATGCCGACGCCCGTGTTGTTGCGAATGTCATTTCTCCTGATTGTTACCGGCGGCGTCACCGGATTGCTCATGAATATCGCGATGCCGGTATTCTGGTAGATCTGGTTACTGTCAATAGTCCCGGTCGCATCCAGCAGAGTGACAACCTCGCCGGTATTGCGAGTCATCATATTATGAGCGACCACTGTTGAGGTGGTCAGTTCAAGATACACCGCCGCGCCCCGGGAGTAGTTAATTCCATCGATGGAGTTCTCGACAAAGCGGTTGTTCCAAACGATTGAATTGCTCCACTTGATGCTGATACCCGCCCCCTGACAGTAATTGCCATACAACGTATTTCGGGTGAAGACATTCGAGGCAACCGTGGCCGAGGCATGCTCGATGAGTATCCCCGCGCCTCGCCGGCCAATGGTGTTGTACTCCCCTTTTGATTTGGTCCCGATACCGCCCTGAATTGTGAAACCGATTATCCGGGTCGCAATGGTTTCTCCGGACAGGATGCTGATGACGCTACCGAGCGAATCCCCCTGCGTCAGGTGCGAGCCGTCAATGATGGTGGCGTCGATGTCGGTCGGGTCGGCCGTCTGGATGAAGCGCGACGCGAGTACGATGTCCTGCCCTCTGAGGGTGATATTCTCATAATACAGGCCGGGGGCGACCAGGACGGTATCGCCGGTAACGGCGGCATCGACCGCCGCCTGAATGGTCGATTTGTCGGCGGGCACATTGATCGTGCCGGCGGCGACCAATCCGGCCGACAGACAGAGTGTGATAGCGATCAGAGCGGTTTTCACGGTCCCTCGCTTTGGGTTATTGGAGTATTTTCTTTAATATCGCCACTTTTGACCATGCCGTCAAGACCTAATCGTAGTGGTTTATCTCCCTTATAGTTCAGCGTGAGCGGCGGACCCCGAGCCCTGCCGCCATAATTGACGAACGGGCACACGAAGGTGTTTAGCAGAAATGTTCGGTCAGGTCTTGCTTGGACAAGCGCGAATCGATTGGCAAAAAGAGAAGACGGCACGAGCACGGGGCTCGTGCCCTACATCACTGGGAATGCCCGTCAGATCACACGACAGCCAATCTATCGATTGGCCGTCGCAAGACCTGACGGAACTCAACTTTTCGTGTCTCGACTACGCTCGACACGACGATATTTCGTATCGTTTGTACGAAGGAGCATTTTCCGATGTTCGGTAGGGTAGGGCAGGAGCCCTGCGCTCCTGCCATCGGAGAAGACGGCACGAGCACGGGGCTCGTGCCCTACATCAACTGGGAATGGCCGTCAGGTCACACGACCTGCACCCGGCCCTCCACCCCCCTCTTGACATCCTCCGCAAAAACAAGCTAATTAAGAACTTAGCGCACGGGATGGAGCGTCGGATCGTCTATGAAGATGTCGGGCCGTCAGATTCCGCAAGCGGAATCGGTCAGCCCGATCGACAAGGAACTTCGCCGCACACGGTGCGTAGAGGAAAGCAAACTTACTTGGGACCGTCAGGTCACACGCCGGCCAATCTGTCGATTGTCCGTCGCAAGACCTGACGAAACTGAAATAGATGACCGTCAAGTCTCATCCCGCCTTCGGCGGGAAAGGACCCGGCGGAACTGAATACCCATTCTCGCGGGAGGCGGAGATGAGACTGAGCGACCGCATTGTGGACAATATCGTGATCCTTCAGCCCAAAGGGAAAATCATGGGCGGTCCCGATACCAGTCTGCTACACGACAAACTGCACGAGTATATCGAGCAGAACAAAAAACATGTGGTGATCGACCTGGCCGACGTGGACTGGATGAACTCCACCGGGCTGGGGATATTGATCGCCGGCTACACCACCCTTCGCAACCACCAGGGAGAACTCAAACTGGCCAATGTCACCGACAAGATCCAGTCGTTGCTCACGATCACCAAGCTGGTGAGCGTGTTCGAGGCGTACGATTCGGTGGACGAGGCGGTCAAGAGCTTCTCCAAAACATGAGAGCAGAAACGCGATAATTTCCGATACGGCGCAGGTGGACGGTCGCTGGTCCGCCTGTTTCTTTGGAGCAACATTTCTATGGACAAACCGGTCATATCGGGAGACACCATCGTCATCCCTTCCGACCAGGAGTTCCTGGCCGATGTCGATGTGTTTCTCGAAGGCACGCTTCGCGGTCTGGGTGTCGATGAGTCGATCATCGCGGACATCGCCATCTCGGTTTCGGAACTGGTCAACAACGCAATCATCCACGGCAACAAGTTTGCCCGGAGCAAGTCGGTGACGATCAAGATGGCGCACAACGGGCGGACGCTGACGATTTCGGTCATCGATCAGGGGACGGGGTTCGATCCGGGTCATGTTCCGGACCCGCTGTCGCAGGAGAATCTGTTGAAGGAAGTCGGGCGCGGCATATTCATCGTAAGACAACTTATGGAAAAAGTTGACATCATTCCGTCGCCTCACGGCACCACCATAGCCATCACCAAATCGTTTTAAGGGCCGCACCGGCGCCGACGAGCAGACCCCATGTCGCTGGGACTGATCAAGACCACTCTTTTCTTTCTGACGGGCGGCTTTTTGCTGTTTCTGGCGATTACCATCACCCGCGACAATTTCGCCAATCGGCTGAACCGGATCGCCGGATTCATGCTGTTCATGCTCGGCCTGGGACCGCTGGCGGCGGCGCTGGGCTGGTTTATCGCCTCGGCGGTGATTCCGCCCACCGCCCACGATTCGGTGGTGTACAACCTGTACGTGGTCTGGGAGTTCTTCTTCCCCGCCTTCATCCTGTTCGCCTGGTCATTCCCGACCGACCGTCTTCGAGAGTACAGCCGGGGACGGCTCCTCTGGCTGATCTTCGTCCCGCAGGCATTGCACCTGGTGATCGTGCTGTTTTATCCGCAGATGAGCGGTCATTTGGAAAATCTCACCGCGGCGGCGACGAGCGAAGGGTGGATGGGGCTTCTGCTCAAGCCGTTTGCCTATTTGTTGTCGAGGGTGATGATTGTGCTCGGCCTGGCCCGTGCCTACGAGGGGGCGATCTTCGGGACGGTCAACGCCCTGTACATTCTTACGGCGGCCTATTTTCTGGAATCGGGGGCGCGGGTCTCGACCAATCCACGGCTGGCGGCCCAGGGCCGGGTGGTCCTGTGGGCGGCGCGAATGGGACTGGGATTGTACCTGTCTTCGCTGATCGCCAAGGCCGTCCTCGGAGTCACGCTGGCCACGCCGGTGTCCGACGCTCTGCTACTGGCCGCGGCGCTGGTCGGCACCATCCTCGTGGCGTATGCGGTGATCCGGCACCAGTTTCTCGATGTCCGCACGGTCCTGCGGCAGACGCTCATTTTCACCTTTGCCTCTGCGGCGGTGGTGACGCTGTATATCATACTCGCATCGCGGAGCCGCGATTGGCTGACGCCGATTGTCGGCGACAGCGCCGAGGTTATCAGCTATGTGTTCATCGTCATCTTGCTGTTGCTGTTCCAGCCGCTCAGCACTTCAATCGACAACGTGATCCGGTCGATGTTCATGCGGACCCGCTCCGATCACCGGAATGTGATCGAGCGGTTCTCGCGGCAGGTGATCTCCCAGTTCAATCCGACCGAGCTGAGAAAGACGATCGAGGAGACGTTCAAGACGGCGATGCTGGTGGAGCGGGTGTATTTCGTGCTGTTCGACGACACGGTTGAGGATTACGCTATTCTTCCCAGCGAGGATTACGCCAAACGGACGGTGCTCAGCCGCGATGATCTTCTGCTCCGGGGGATCAACCTTCTTGATACACCTGCGCTGTACAGCACCCTGTCGGATTATCGCAAAGGATCGGAGCTGGCGGGGATTCTCGATGGTCTGGACATCCGCATGATACTTCCGCTCAAGGACGCCCGGCACATGCTGGGGTTTGTGGCGCTGACCGGCAAAGTGGCCGGATACCGGTACTCCCCCGAAGATTACAACATGTTGGGGGTGCTGTCCAACCAGATGGTCACGGCGCTGACCAACGCGCGACTGTATGTCGATTCGCTGGAACGGGCACGGCTTCAGGAAGAAGTGACGATGGCGCGGCAGATTCAACTCGATCTGCTTCCCGACAAACCGCCGACGCTCGATCGATTTGCGATC
>JACRAV010000406.1 GCA_016213305.1 Candidatus Zixiibacteriota bacterium
CAGGATCACTGCCACGGACCACATTATATGTTTCACACGATGCCTCGTTTCAGCACAGCGGCCGGTTCCGGGAACGGTCAATCGCACGGGTGCGATCACCGGAAGAAAAATGCGGATGTTATACATTCTTCCCATTTGCGCTGGAAAACCTACTCAAATATCCACGCGGACGCAATAGGTTTGAGGCGGGGGCGGTGAGCGCAGACCGCGGATCGGCCGCCGGCGGAAGCCCCTGTTTTAGTCTTGCCCTCTTTCTGCCGATACCGTATCTACGCCACCCATGGCCAAACACCAGCGTATGCCGACTGTGAAGCGAATAAAAGCGGTGCTTCGCGCCCTCAATCTCGACCTGTTTTCGTCGGACCCGATGGTGCGTCCGGCGCCGGCCACATTATATACCAAGATTCGCGAGCATGCGCGCCGCCGGCCCGCTCCGGGGGCGATCTCCCTGACGGTCGATCCGAAGGCGTCGATCAAGGACCCCGAGCTGTATGAACTGTTCGACCGGTTCAACTGGATGTATTTCGACGGGCTACTGCCTTCGGTGCGAATAATCTGGTCAACACGCATGATGTCGGCCGGGTCGTATTCGCCGCATGACCGGACGATTCGTATTGGTCGAAAGTATCACGAATTGTTTCCCCATGAGCTGGCCGACACGATCAAGCACGAGATGATTCATATCCGGCACTTTCATCATGACGCCGCGTTCAAGTTGGAAGCAAAGCGAATCGGGGCGTCGCTCCGGGCGCAGTCGCACCCGTCGTTGCGCAAGCCGGTCCGGTATCTGTACGCCTGCCCATCGTGCCGGGCCGAATACCCCCGTCAGAAGAAGATGCGGATGTCATCGTGCGGCCGATGTTCGAACGGGAAGTTCGATGTGCGTCACAAGCTTTGTTTGAAGAAGGCGTGAGGTCATTATTATTGTGGGGCACTTGGGTTGATGTAAGGCATTGTGGGACAATGAAATACTATCAAATTGCGGCGGCACGGACAGATTTCTTCCGATAAAAATGTGCGCAGAAGTCGGTATGCGGCTTGACAATGGCCTCATGGCCCCTATATTTACGGGCTTTTCGGGAAATATGACCGATTGATGGGATTAGGAATTTGATGAAGACGTTTATTCCAAAGCCGGATTTGCTTGCCCGCAAGTGGTATGTGGTGGATCTGGAGAACAAGACCCTGGGACGAGTGGCCGTAAAGGTTGTCGATATCCTCCGGGGAAAGAACAAGCCGGTGTTCACGCCGCACCTCGACATGGGCGATTTTGTGATCGCGGTCAACGCGGCCAAAGTGAAAGTGACCGGCAACAAGCGTTCCAACCTGTATTACTCGCGGTACTCGGGGTATCCGGGTGGGCTGACGCGGATCAATTTCGCCGACCAGATGGTCAAGAAACCGCAGACGGTGTTCACGCACGCGGTTCAGCGGATGATGCCGAAGACGCGACTGGGGCGCAAGCAGTTGAAGAAGCTTCTGGTGTATCCGGGTCCGACGCATCCGCACAAGGCACAGAAGCCGGAGACGATAAATTTTCGCTAACGCTACGATAGAGGTTTATGTCAACCAACGTTCAATATGCCGCAACCGGTCGTCGCAAAGAAGCGGCGGCTCATGCCAAGATCACGCCGGGGAAGGGGATTTTCACGGTCAACGACAAATCGCTGGCCGAGTATCTGTGTCGCAACACCCTGGTGCAGGTTGCGCAGAAGCCGCTGTCTGTGGTGGATCTGCTTGGTCGGTTCGATGTCGTCTGCCATTGCAAAGGCGGCGGCGTGGCCGGTCAGGCGGGGGCCATCTCGCTGGCGGTCAGTCGCGCTCTGGTGCAGTACAATCCCGAGTATCGCGGCGTGTTACGCAAGGAAGGGCTGATGACTCGCGATCCGCGCGCGGTGGAACGCAAGAAGTACGGCCGTCCGAAAGCGCGTAAACGCTTCCAGTACTCGAAGCGCTAAAAATAACGGTCCCGCGCCTTTGGCGTGGGATACAGGCAATCCCGGCCGACTCGAGCATCGGTCCCATCCGCTACGGGCTCACCTCGGGGATGACGTCGGGACGAAGTTAAACCGATCACAGAAGGACGGGTATGATCACACCCAAAGTGAAAGAGTTCCTCGAGGCGGGGGTGCATTTCGGCCACCAGACGCGTCGGTGGAATCCGAAAATGAAGCCGTTCATATTTGCGGCTCGCAACGGCATTTACATCATCGACCTGCAGAAGACACTCAACGAGCTCGAGCAGGCCAAGAAGAAAGTCCGCGAGGTTGTCCAGGGGGGCAAGTCGGTCCTGTTCGTGGGCACCAAGAAGCAGGCGCGCGAGGTTATTCTGGAAGAAGCCCCGCGATGCGGCGGTTTCTATGTGACCGAGCGGTGGCTGGGCGGGATGCTCACCAATTTCAACACCATCAAAAACTCCATCAAGAAGCTCAAAGACATCGAGCGGATGCAACAAGACGGGACGATGGAGAAGTTCACCAAGAAGGAGCGTTCCGGGTTCGATAAGGAAGCCGGCAAGCTGACCGAGGTGCTGGCCGGGATCAAGGAGATGAGCTATCTCCCCGGTCTGGTGATCGTGGTGGACGCCAAGAAGGAAAAGATCGCGGTGGCGGAAGCGAAGAAACTGGGCATTCCGATCATCGCCATTCTGGACACCAACGCCGATCCGGACCCGATCGATTTTCCGATCGCGGCCAACGACGACGCGATCAAGTCGATTCGCATTCTTCTGCGCGAACTGGTCGAGTCCGCGATTGAAGCCCGGCACCATGTGTCGCGGGAGATGATCGAGAAGGCGCAGGAGGCCGAGCGGGCCACGCCGGTGTCGCTGTACATCTCGGCCGAGGGCGACGAAGAAAAGAAACGTTAAGAGGAATGACTTCGATGGACATATCAGCTCAAATGGTAAAGGAACTCCGCGATCAGACGGGCGCGGGGATGATGGATTGCAAGAAGGCGCTGACCGAGGCCGCGGGCAATTTCGAGCGGGCGGTCACGGTGCTCCGGGAGCGGGGCATCGCCAAAGCCGCCTCAAAGGAAGGGCGCACGACGTCGGAAGGTCTGATCGTCTCGCATATCCAACCGGACGGCAAGCTCGGCGTGATGGTCGAGATCAACTGCGAGACCGATTTCGTGGCGCGTACCGACAAGTTCCGGGATTTCGTCTCGGCGATCGCGAAGCATGTGGCGGGATCATCGGCGAGCGACGTCGACGGTCTTCTCAACGAGAAGACGGGCAACGGCAAGACGGTGTCGGACCTGCTCAAAGAGACGATCGGATCGATCGGCGAGAATATGCAAATCAAACGGTTCGTGCGGTTTTCGACCGACGGCCAGCTGACCAATTACATCCACCCCGGCGACAAGCTGGGAGTGATGGTTGAAATTGCGGTCGGCAGTGGGGCGGCGGGCAAGGACGGTTTCCGGGTGTTCGCCCGCGATATCGCCATGCAGATCGCCGCGACCAATCCGCTGGCGGTCACCCGCGACGGGCTGGACCAGACGATGGTGGCCAAGGAACGGGACATCCTGCGGCATCAGACCGAAAACGAAAAGAAACCGGCGGCCGTCATCGATAAGATTGTTGAAGGCCGGATGGAAAAGTACTATTCTGAGGTTGTTCTTATGGAACAGCCGTTCGTGAAAGACAACGACAAGACGATACGGGATGTCGTCGCGGAAAAGGTTGCCGCCTTGGGCGAGCCGCTCCAGGTGAAACGGTTCGTGCGGTTCCGTCTGGGTGAGTAACGCCATGCCCTCAGATTTACCGACAGCAGTCTTTAAGCGGATATTACTGAAACTGTCCGGGGAAGCCCTTGTGGGTCCCGGACAGTTTGGCATTCATACGCCGACGGTGGTGTCGATCTGTTCGCAGATCAAGGAAATTCATCAGATGGGGGTCGAGGTTGCGGTGGTGGTGGGGGGCGGGAATATCTTCCGGGGCATGAACGCCGCCGAGCGGGGGATGGACCGGGTGACGGCCGACAATATGGGGATGCTGGCGACGGTGATGAACTCGCTGGCGATGATGGACACGCTGGAGCAGATGGGGATATTCACGCGGGTGATGTCGGCGGTGAAGATCGAGGCGTTTGCCGAGCCGTATATCCGCCGCCGGGCGATCCGCCATATGGAAAAGCGGCGGCTGGTGATACTGGCGGCCGGGACGGGGAACCCGTTTTTCAGCACGGACACGGCGGCGGCTTTGCGGGCGATGGAAATCGGGGCCAACCTGATGATCAAGGCGACCAATGTTGACGGCGTGTATTCGGCGGACCCGAAGAAAGATCCCAACGCGACCTTTTTCTCGGAGATGTCGTACATGGATGTGCTGACGCGAGAACTCCGGGTGATGGATTCGACGGCTATTTCGTTGCTAAAAGATAACAACATTCCCGTACGGGTAGTGGATATCAACCGGGCCGGAAATCTCAGACGCGTGGTGTCGGGAGAGCCGGTCGGGACATTGATCTCATAACCGTTTCAAGGAGCGAGCCATGTCTGACGGAAGCGAAAAACTCAACAAGTATTTCAAGGATGCCGGGGACAAGATGCACAAGACGGTGGAGACGATCATTCGCGAGCTTCACACGGTGCGCACCGGCAAGGCCTCGTCACATCTACTGGACACGGTCAGAGTCGAGGCGTACGGCACGGTCATGCCCCTCAACCAGGTAGCGACGGTGGCCGCGCCCGAACCGCGCCTGTTGGTGCTGACGCCGTTCGACAAGACCCTGTCGGGGGTGATCGTCAAGGCGATTCAGAAGGCCGATCTCGGATTCAATCCGAATGTCGATGGTCCGATGATCCGGATTGTCATCCCGACCCTCAACGAAGAGCGCCGCCGCGAACTGGTCAAGCACTGTAAGCATGTGGCGGAAGAGGGACGGGTGGCGGTGCGCAATATCCGCCGCGACGCCAACGATCATTCCAAGAAACTGTTGAAAGAGCATGCGGTGACTGAAGACGAGGAAAAGCAGGCGCTGGAGAAGATGCAAAAGCTCACCGACGGGTATATTCAGCAGATCGACAAACTGGTGGCCCAGAAAGAGGCCGAAATCCTGCAGGTGTGATACCTGTGCGTATAGACGATGTCAACCCGGCCGCCCGCCGGGTTTTTTTATGCCGGATAGTCGCCGGAGATATACTTGCGCAGGTATTCGTTCTCGCTGACGACCTCGTCGAGTTGCGCCTTGACGACATCGCCGATTGAAATCAGCCCGACCAGCCGTCCCTGATCGAGAACGGGGACGTGGCGGATACGCCGAGTGGTCATCAACCCGGCTATGCCGATCAGGTCTTCGGATGGCCGCGAGGTGAAAAGGTGGACGGTCATGATGTCGCCGATGGGGCGTTGCTTGAAGTCGTCAGGGTGTTCGTGCACCAGTTTGAAAATGTCCTTGTCGCTGACGATGCCGACCAGCCGGCCCTGCGCATCGACAACCGGAAGACAACTGATTCGGTGCTCCAGCAGGAGCGTCATGGCCCTGGTCACCGAGGTGTCGGCGGTCACGGTGATCAATCGTCGTGATTTGGAGGATAGTACGTCGTTCACCAGCATAGAAACCTCGACTCTGTCCGGCGGTTGTGAAGGCAACCGCGCCGTAAACGTTATTGTAAAACCCGCGTTCGGGCATTAGTTTACAGTCGATGAGCGAACCATGGCACGACGGCCACAGAAGTAATATACGCGCCTGTCAAATATCATGAAAGAGAAAAATCATCAATTTTGTCGCTATTGGCCGCTGGTGGCGCTGGTGCTGGCGGGGACGGCCTGGGCCATTGATCGACAGGATGTTATCGACTACTACTGGCGCAACGCCACAAAGGCGTACGGGGCGCATGATCCGGTGGGGTCAGGGCGGACCTTAGCTTTCACAGCCACCGCCAGTGTGCGGCAGTTGACACGGGGCGGCAAAGCCAAACATACGGATACTTCAGTTACCCGGTATTACTACTCCGGCGGAAAACTGGATTCCACCACGTGGATTCGGG
>JACRAV010000409.1 GCA_016213305.1 Candidatus Zixiibacteriota bacterium
AGGGGAACGACTGGACCGAGGGGTGCGTGGCATTGACGAATCGCGACATGGACCATATCCTTGAGTACATCACCAACGGAACGCCGGTGACCATTGTCCGCAAATTGACGAACTGGCCATGATGCGCCGTATCACATACTCGGTGGTCGCCCTGATCGTCATCGGCGTGGTCGCGTTGTTCTGGTTCACCCGACTTCCCGATGAAGAAGATTTCGCCGCCAATTTGCCGGTGCGTCTGGATTCGCTGGCATCCCGCCTGCCGAGCGATCCGAAAGCGGCCCAGCGGGAACTCAAAAACGCCAAAAAGTCGCTGGATAAACTGCGGCCCGTGACCGCCTACGTCGTCATCGATACTCACGCCAGTAAAATATATCTGCGCACCCGCGACTCGGTCATCCTCAAGGCCGACTGCTCCACCGGCACCGGCGGCGAGCTGATCGACTCCGTCACCCACCGCAGGTGGGTTTTCGACACGCCGCGCGGGATTTTCAAGGTCAACAGCAAGATCAAACAGCCCTGGTGGCGCAAGCCGGACTGGGCGTTCATCGAGGACGGCGAAAAGATCCCCAAAGACGAGCGCGAGCGGCTCGATCCGGCCATGATGGGCGACTACGCCATCGGGTTCGGCAACGGCTACTTCATTCACGGGACCATTTATGAACGTCTTCTCGGCGTCAATGTGACGCACGGTTGCGTGCGTGTCGGCGCCGACGATCTGGACAAACTTTTCAACAAAATCCAGAACGGGACGCCGATCTATATCTTCTGACCACACGATGACGCGCGCGCACTCACTCATACTTGCTCTGGGCATCGGAATCGCTGCCATGCTGATCTCCTGTGGCAACGATAAAACCTCGTCCGCCCGGACCGCCGCCGCCTCGCTGGTTGACGACTACATGCAAACCCAGGTGGAGCTTCGTCTGGCCCAGAATGAAAAGCCGTATCTCGACATCAATTTCGCCGAAAACGAACTCTGGCTGAAACTCAAGGGGGCGGTGGTCTGGAGCTGTCCCATCACCCCGGTGGAATCCGACGCCGAGGGACTGCGGGAGTTTGTCAAAAAATTCCGGGGTAATGACCAGCGCCTGGTCCGACCGGTAGTCGAAAAACATCTGTTCTCCTCCCGGGAGAAAACCCCCGACTCCGTCCTCAAAATTGTCGGCGAGGTGGTCAAGGTGGACCCGGAACTGCTCCAGCGCGACCTCCCCGCCCGCTTCCAGCTTCTCTGGGAAAACGGCCTGATCCTGGAAATTCGCACCGACGTGCAAGGTAAGGCCAAAGCTTCTCTGAAGAACACGATGGTCCAGCTGTCTCAGAAACTCCAGAAACCGTTCGGCGAGCTGACGCTGATCGTTTCCATGACTCCCGAGCAGGCGATGACGCTGTACCGGGTCACCAACCCCGGTTTTCCGACCATGATCCATCCGCCGAAGTAAACGCCCGCCCGGTCGGCGGGCCCGGCTTTTCGCTCAACTCCAATTGACTGCCGACCATCCGGGGTGATACATTCCGGCGTGATGAAGACGCATGCGCTGTCACACAAATCTGAAAACATCGGAGCAAGTCATGCCGTTGGTAAACGTCGAACGATTACAATCCACCGCCGTCGTCACCCTGAGCCGGCCACCCGTTAACGCCATCAATGAACAGGTGGTCGCCGAGCTTTCCCAGGCCTTTCGCGATCTGGAGCGGGACAACACCATCACCTCGATTGTCCTGACCGGAGGCGGCAAGTTCTTTTCGTTCGGTCTCGATGTCCCCGAACTTTACGACCACACGCCGGAACAGTTCCGTAGCTTTCTGATTTCGTTTTGCGCCCTGTGCCGCCAGTTGTTTTTGTTTCCCAAACCGATCGTGGCGGCGATCAACGGCCACGCCGTGGCCGGGGGGTGCGTTCTGCTGTTGCCGTGTGATGCCCGTATCGCCGCCGATATCCCGATGAAGGTTGGTTTGACCGAAATCACCCTCGGCGCCTCGCTTTTTGCAAGCACGGTGGAAATGCTCCGCTA
The DNA here is from genome assembly GCA_016213305.1 of Candidatus Zixiibacteriota bacterium. Classification (GTDB taxonomy): domain Bacteria; phylum Zixibacteria; class MSB-5A5; order GN15; family FEB-12; genus JACRAV01. Next base: position 2,013 of record JACRAV010000409.1, read on the forward strand.
CTGGCTGACCAATCAGCACGCCGAGCGGCTTTTGCTGGTAGGGTCGATGTTCGACGCCCGCGAGGCGCAGAGAATCGGACTCTTTGATCAGGTTGTCGAGAAGACCAATCTGCAGACCGCCGCACTTCAGAAGGCCGCGGAACTGGCGACACACCATGGCCCCGGATACGAGGCCCTGCGCCGCCACATTCGCCAACCTGTCGCCGATCGCTGGATGGCTCGTGAGGATATATCTATCGACGAATTCGTAAGCATCTGGTATACGCCTGAAACCCGCCGCAAAACCCGGGAAGTCAAGATTCGGTCGTAGTCAATGAAACGGTACGAGTTCGGTGAACACACCGCCGATATCATCATCCGGGGTTTCGGCGACACCATCGAAGAAGCGTTTGCTTCAACCGCCGAAGCCATGTTCGCGGTCATGACCGACCGCACGCCGATTACGCTCAGGGAAACGATCTCCTTTTCGGTCGAGTCGATCGATCGCGAGGCGCTCTTGATAACGTTTTTGAGTAAATTGATCGTCATGTTCGAAGTTGACGGGTATGTGTTCGGCGATTTTGTGGTTACCTTTACCGGACCCGGCTCGCTGACTGCCGTCGGGCGCGGCGAGAAGTTTGTGCGCGAAACCCATGGCCACGGAATCACCGTGAAAGGCGCGTCGTATCACATGATCAAAATCGAAGAGGGGCGTCCGATGTCGCAGGGTGCGTGCATGGTGCAGGTGGTGGTGGATATATGAGGCGCGGGAGTTCCAACGTGGCTCCGCTTTACAGTTGCGGCAGGTCTTGCCGCGACCAACGGTCGCGGTGTGACCTGCCGCCTGTTGATGCCGATGTATCGGAGGTGAATCATGTGGCACGGTCCCATTAAGGAAATCGAACGCTACCGCTGGGAGATCGCGCCCGGCTACCAGTCCGAGGCGATGAAACGCCTGGGGCTGGCGATGCGGGTCCCCGGCCTGATCTACACCGAC
>JACRAV010000041.1 GCA_016213305.1 Candidatus Zixiibacteriota bacterium
TTCCAGTACTGGGTGAGGTAATTGATCTTCCCTTCCGCGGGGAGAGCATCGAGGGCGGCCCGTTCGGGCGGAGACAGCAGATATCGCATGGCGGACACCCGCTCGTCCAACGAAAGAGAATCAAAGGCGGTGGCCGGCGGATGAAGATCGGCTTCGGAGGCGATATGCCACAGGGGGAGTTTGATCGTATCCACGGCGTGGTTAGCAAGGTCTTCCAGAGCCACCCGTAGCCAGAAACCACCGCGGCCCAGGTCTTTTATGTCCAGAGTCTGAGCGATCACCTGCGAGACGCCAATTGTAGGTTTGAGCTGATACCCGTAGTCCTTCACCACCTCCCCCATCGGACTAAGAATTGCGTAGGCAAGACGGTGTTTGGTCTGGGTGTTGGGATCAAACTGAAGGCCGTAGATCTCAGCGTAGAGGTTCAGGACCGAGTCGTTAAGCCCATAGACACCGAGCGGATTGGAAAACACCAGATACCCGTTATCAACCAGTCGCGCAGACTGAGGATCGACGGAGTCCCCAACATAGCTGATCCGATAGGCCAGCACCGCCCCGCCAAGGGCCAGACCCGGAGCCGGAGATGGCACCGAGACGGTATCGAACCTGAGAACCTCTTCCCTCTTGCTGGCGGCGTCCAGGACAGTCAAAGTGGCCATGTAATCGCCGGGTTGAAGGCCGGCGGCCAGCCGGTTGAAGACTTTGATCCCCCTGGCCGCCGCCTCTGATGAATCGGCGACCCGAACGGTAAAATAGGTATTGAGGCGCGAGACGACTTGGGCGGCGGTATCGCTTACCACCAATTCGGCGAATACTCTCGCCAGACGTCCAGTGCCGGCTGAATCGGGGAGAAAGGCGAGATCGTCGCGGTTGATCGCGAACGGGAAGGCAACAATGCAGGTCGAGTCATGGCTCGGTCTATTCAGAAAGACCGGCCGCCCCTGCACGTGCAGGGTCTGGGCCGCCGTCGAACCGGCGATAAACCAGAGTGAGAGACCTGTGATCAGGTGGAATATCCGATGTCGTGTAGATAGCATAGGTGAACTATAGACGTTATTAGAAGTCGGGACGTTGATTCAAACCATCGTAAGGGAACTGAAGCCGATAGTCGCCGTCCTCGTTCTTGTCCACAAAGACAAACCGGCGGTACCGGCCTTCGCGATAGTAGTGCCACACCTGATATGGCGGATAGTTCGGCGAATACGGCTCATCCTCGATCTCATCCGGCTCGCCGTTGATGATAAATACTCGGCCGCGGTCGGTCCGCCATCCCTCGCGGCGCATACCGGAAAATTGCCGATTGGCGATGTTCACACGGCGATAGAATTCCCGTTTGAACTCGTTGTCCGGTGTACCGGGGGACAGGTCGTGTTTCTCCCAGAAGGCATCAAAGGCCGCTTTGCGCTCGTCGTAGGTTTTGGCCTTTTTGATCTGGCTGAGTTCGTTGGACGAGGCGATATATCCCAGCTGGCCGAGCGCAGTTTTCCAGTCCAGCTTTAGGAGGGCTTCCTGACTCCAGGTAACGGTGAAGGTCCCCGATATTTCGTCGATTTTTTTCAATCGTCGTCCGAAGGCCGTCAGGGTCATATCGTAATCTCCGGGGACGAGATCGACAATCGAGATTTCTTTGAGCAAACGCTCGACGGGTTCATCAATGACCACCCGCTGGGTGTCTCGGTACACCTGCCCGCGGCTGTGATGGCGAAGCACGGTCTGGAGAATCAGCGGCTCGCTGGAGTCGGGGCGGCCATAAACCTCGACATAGAAGGCCATTCGCTTGTCGTCCGACCCGCTGAAGGCGCGCGATACCGACGGCACCACCACCAATTGGCCTTTGTCGAACACCCCGGCAGAGTCGGGCTTCGGGGCGCTTGACTGGACGAATTCAAGCGATGATACCTGCGGTTGTGTCCCCTTGAACGAACGGAGTTCCACTTTCACCATCCGATTGATGACGGCTTTGCTCCCTTTGTCGGTCAGGGCAAATCGGACATTGTATTTTCCGGGAGGAAGATCGAGATTGACCTGACTGGTGCGGAAATCGTAGCGTGATCTGGTCTGATCGAGAGTGGCCACCCGAATCTGACGATCGCGCTCGTAACTTGAGACCTGGTTGCCGTCATTGTCGAACACGAGCGCCGTCACTTCGTACGACGCGACAAATTCCTTTCCATCGGGCACAAACTGGAGACCAAAGTTATAGACCTGATAGAACAATTCAAGATGGGATTTGTCGGGTTGGGTCGAGCGAAAAGCCGCCCAATCGACCAGCAGGATCGGTTCGAAGATTTCCGCCTTTCCGCCGAAACCGGGTCCCTGTGCACACACCCCAGCCGAGACAACAAGCACAAGCAGAACCGTGATGGAGAAAAGGCGTCTTTTCATACTTAATTCAACAGGGCCAATCCGTTAGGGTTCCAATGTACGGGAGGTTGCCCAAGGCGGCAATCAAAAAAGCGGCCGGCGCTATTCGTAGCGGAGAGCTTCGATCGGGTCCTGCCGGGAGGCCTTGATAGCGGGGTATATCCCTGAAATCAAGCCGACCGACACCGATACCCCGAAGCCGATGATGATCCAGACAATGGAAATCACCAAAGGGAACCCGGCAATCGCGTTGACAATTGAGCCAAGCGCGATGCCAATGATTATCCCGATGACCCCGCCGGTGCCGGAGAGGGTCATGGCTTCAGTCAGGAACTGAAAGATGATATTGACCCTTCGGGCGCCGATGGCTTTTCGGATACCGATCTCGCGGGTGCGCTCGGTCACCGAGACGAGCATGATGTTCGCCACGCCGATACCGCCGACCATCAGACCGACCGAGGTAATGACAATCATCGCCAGATACAAATACTTGGTGATGTTGTTGATGAACGACTTGAACTGCTCCTGGGTTGAGAGGGCAAAGTCGTTGTCTTCACCGAAGGGGACTTTTCGATAGATGCGCAGGGTATTGATGATCTCTTCCTGCGCCTTGTCGATCTCGGCCTGCGTCCGTGCTTTGGCCTGCAGAAACAGTTCTTTTTCCCAGGGATAGAGCTTCTGGAAGGTCGAGAGTGGTATCATGACGGTGGGCCGTTCATTGTCGTCGATGAATTTCGCCTTGACATCCTGCATAACTCCGACCACCCGGAACAGATTGCCGTTGATCCGGATTTCGCGGTCAATCGGGTGCTCCCCTTCAAAAAGGGCTTCCGAGGTTTTACCGTCGATAACGCATACCATGGAGCGGTACTGCTGGTCGGTTTCGCTGAAGAAACGTCCCTGGGCCACACTGCGATTGTTGACCTTGATAAAATCGGGCCAGGTCCCCATCACCGAGGGCTGGTTGGCCTTACGGTTGGAAAACTTGACTTCATTGCCCCCCGGCTGAAAATAGTAGTTCTGGGGTGACACACCGTCGATGGTCGAACAGGTTGCCAGGATCGCCTCCGCCTCACCGACGGTGATAGGTTTACGATTGCGCTGACTTTCCGTGAGCTCGTCATGGTCCATCATCATGTCATTTTTGGTGACCATGATCACATTGGAGCCAAGCTGGTCGATCTCGTTGGCCATCTGGCCGTTCAGACCGCCGATGATCGAGGCCAAACCGATGACAGAGCTGACGCCGACCATGACGCCCAAGATGGTCAGAAAGGCACGAAACTTGTTGGCCCGGAGCGCTCCCAGGGCCATGATAATGGCGTCGCGAATTTCGGTCGGTGTCATCAGCATATCAGTCACCCTTATTCATACGAGAGTGCCTTAATCGGGTCGAGCCGGGCGGCTTTCATGGCGGGATAGATACCGAAGATCACGCCGGTGCCGATCGAAACGGACAATCCGGCAATGATGGCGGGGATTGAGGGTTTGATCGACATCTCGATGAGGCCGACCAGCCCCTTGGCGGCGAAGTATCCAACCACAATTCCGATCAGGCCGCCGGTGATGGTGACGATAAGCGATTCAAACAGAAACTGCAGAAGAATATGCCGCTGGCGTGCCCCGACCGATTTGCGGATACCGATCTCGCGCGTCCGCTCGGTCACCGACACCATCATGATATTCATGACGACTATGCCACCGACCACGAGTGCAATCGAAGAAATCCCTTTCAACGCAATCCGGAACATGCGGGTGATATTGTTGAGCAGTTCGAGTATCTGGTCGGCGGTGACGATGTCGAAGTCATCCTCCTTATTGTACGGTACGTGGCGCTGGGCACGGAGCACGCTCCGGACCTGATCCTGTGCATCGCGCAGTTCGGCCACCGAGCGGGCCTTGACAACAAAGCTGGTGCCGAACCGGTTGGTGGCAAACTGGCGATCGAACATGGAATATGGAATGACCACATAATTGTCGGGGTTATTGCCTAAGCTGGCCCCCCGCCGTTCGGCGACGCCGATGACCGTATATTTTGTCGTGCCGACTTTAATTTCGCGGCCAATCGGGTCGAGACCCTCAAAGAACTCCTTGCGGAGGGCGTCACCGATGAACGCGACAGGCCTCTTATAATAGTCATCTTCGGCACTATGAAACCGTCCCTGGGCCGGGGCGAAATCCATGATGGAGACGATATTGGCGGTGGAACCGACGATGAGCACATTCCTCAAGGCATTGTTACGGTACTGTACCCGGGTCGCGGTGACTGCACGAGTGGCAATCTGATCGCACAACGGGCACCCTTTCTGGATGAGCGGCAGGGCGTCGTCTTTGAGCGGCCGCCGCTTGATCTTCTCACGGAACATCTCGTCGGAAGTGACCACCGCCATTCGGGCGACGATGAAGCTCTGAGGTCCCAACACCGCCAGATCGGCCTCGATCGCTCCCATCATCCCTTCGAGCGCCGACACGATTGTCATCACGGAGGTGACGCCGATCATGACGCCGAGGAGAGTCAGCCCCGACCGGAGTTTATTGGCCCGGAGAGCGTCGAAGGCGAGGCGCAGTAGTCCGCCGACAATCATATGCTCTATACCTTTTCGGTGCGCTCGTCGGAGGCGATGCGACCATCAAAGATTGACAGGATGCGGTGGGCGCGGCTGGCGACATTCCGGTCGTGGGTGACCACGATAATCGTGTTCCCCTCGTGGTGGAGGTGGTCGATCAGCCGCAGGATTTCCTCGGAGGTCTTGCTGTCGAGGTTGCCGGTCGGTTCGTCCGCGAGCAGTAGGGACGGGTTGTTCACGAGGGCGCGCGCCAGAGCCACACGCTGTCGCTGACCGCCGGACAATTCATTCGGCTTGTGGGTCATGCGGTCGGTAAGGTCAACGCGCCCAAGCGCGAATTTGGCCTTTTCCGATCGCTCACCGGCGGGAGTCCCGTTGTAAATTAACGGGAGTTCGACATTGTGCAGAGCGGTTGCTCGTGGGAGCAGGTTGAAGGTCTGGAAGACGAATCCTATTTCGCGATTTCGGATCGAGGCCAGTTCGTCGTCGTTCATCCGGCTCACTTGCTTGGAATTAAGATAGTATTCGCCGCTGGATGGGGTGTCGAGGCAACCGATCAAATTCATGAGGGTGGATTTACCTGAACCGGAGGGTCCGATAATCGCCACGAACTCGCCGCGCTCGATCTGCAGGGTCACACCGCGAAGGGCGTGCACCTGTTCCTCGCCCATCTGGTAGGTCTTCCAGAGGTCCCTGGTTTCGATCAGCGCCATGCTATGACTTCCTCTCGCCGGGCTGATCGTTCTTCTCTTTGAGAATCTCGATGGCGTCGCCTTCTTTGATGGTCCGGAGAATCCGGTACGGACCGGTCACCACCGAGTCGCCGATCTTGAGGCCGGAGAGGACTTCGATATTCTTGGCGTCGGCTATGCCGGTCTGCACTTTTTCAAACCGGACTTTGCCGCCGGAGATGACAAACACGCCTTTAATATCTTCCGGTTTTTTGTCGCCGTCGGTGCGTGGCTTGGCCGAATCATTATTGGCCGCCTGCACTCCTCCGGAACTCTCAGCGCCGCCGGTACGGGCCGCAAGGAGCGAATCCATGTCGAGCTGACGCATGACAATGGAGCTGAACGGCACGGACAGGGCTTCTTTCTTCTCGTTAGTCGTGATGTCCACGGTCGCGGACATTCCGGGACGGATACGAGCGTCGGCGTCGCGGAGAATCACTTTCACTTTGAAATTGGTCGATTGGTCCTGCGTGCCGCTCCCCTTCAGGATAGCGGTATTGCCGATTTCGGAGACCTGTCCCTTGAAGGCGGTGTCGGGGAAGGCATCAATATCGATCTTAACCGGCTGTCCATTGTAGATCTTGCCGATTTCGGTCTCGTCCACCTCGACTTCGACCTCGAAGGTATTGAGGTTCGAGACAACCATGAGGGTGCGGCCCTGCGTGAATGCGGTTTGGGCCTGGGCGACTTCGCCGACCTCGCAGTCAACCAGCGTGACAATGCCGGACATCGGCGCCAGAATTTTGGTCTTACTCAGATTATCCAGCTGTTTTTCGTAGGCGGCCTGGAGTTGCTTGGCCTGAGCATTCATCGCCTCAAAGGAGGCCTTGGCATTTTGAAAAGCGTACTTCGAGTTCTTCAGCTGGGTTTCGGAGGTCAGATTCTGAGCGTACAGTTTCTGCTGGCGGTCGTACTCCTCGGTTGCCTGGTCGAGACTTGACTTGGAACCATCGAGACGGGCGCTTATTTCGTTGAGCGCATACCGACCCTGCTCCGCTTCGGATTTAAGCTGGACCGTGTCAAGGACTGCCAACAGCCGACCAGCCGACACCGTATCGCCCTCCTTGACCGGCAAGGCGATGATTTTGCCGCTGATCTGTGCGGTAATGCTGACTTTGGTCTGGGGCTGGATGCGACCGGAAGCCGAGACCTTCTCTATAATGTCGCCCTGTTTGGCCGCCTCGGCGTGGACCTTCACGGCCTTCCCATTGCCGGACTTGAGTTGGACAATCGTCAGGGCGGCGAGTACCAGAACCGCCAGCACGACAATAATGAGTGTTTTTTTCTTCATGGCGCAGACGCCTACCTTACCGTCTTAAAGCTTGCCCATTGATTTTTCGAGAATGGCGATGGCGAGATTCAGGTTGAAATCGACACCGATCAGCGACACTTCCGCCCGCTTCAACGACACCTGGGCATCGAGAAGGTCCAGAATCGTCGCGGCCCCAAGATTGTACTTCTCCTGGGTGATCTTTATGTCTTCGGTGGCCGACGCAACAGTTTCCTCGGCCACTGTCTTTTGTTCTTTCAATTGATTGATCTGAAGGTACGCGGTCTTGATATCGCTGACGGTTTTGTTCCTCGTATTGGCGAGGCCGGCCAGCGCGTTATTGCGGGCCACTCTGGCCCGGGTGACCGCGGACTCGCGGCGGAACCCGTCGAACAGATTCCATGAGAATCCATAGCCGTATGACTTGGTCGTCACTTCGGGTCCGTGATCCGGCAGGTCCTTGCTCCATGAAGCCGACACCCCGATAGCCGGGAGATATTGCGTTAGCGCCGTTTTGTATCCGATGCGGGCGCTTTTGAGACTCTTTTCGAGCGAGAGAAGCCCCGGCTGATGGGTCAGTCCGAATGCGACGGCCGAGTCGAGCGAGCCGTCAAAGGCCCGGACAGTGTACTTGGTCGAGAACTGCCAGTCGGCGCGGGGGTCGATGCCGATGGTATAAGCGAGCGCCGACACCGCCGTGCTCACCCCATTCTGCGCCTTGAGGAGTTCCAGACGGTCGTTGCCGTACTGGACTTTCTGCTTGAGCACATCCGATTTGGAGGCCGACCCGAGGTCAAACTTCGACTGGATGAGTTTCAGTTGTTCCTCAGAGCGTTTGACGGCTTCTTCGAGAATCGACACATTCTGGACATCGGCCAGGTACCCGTAGTAGGCGGCTTTCACCGCATAAATGAGGTCCTGTTCCGAGGCGATGACATCGAGCCGGGCGCCGGCGAGATCGACGCTGGCCGCCGAGTAGTCAAAGACGCTGGCCACGACGTCGGGGATTCTGATGCCGGCGTAGAGCGTGGCTCCGCGTGATGATCCGGTGACGCCGTTGACGTCAACATGCGCATAATCATACGAGGCATTCACATTCGGCAGAAAGGCGCCGAGGGCGGCCCACTTGCCCATGCGCGCGACATCCTCGGCTCCCCGAGCGCGAATGATTGATTCACGATTTTTGAGAGCCAGATTGATACAGTCATCCAGGGTCAATTCGGCGGCTAAGACGGATGTCCCGGACAGGACAACCGCGCCGATAGCGACGATCAGAAACCTCTTCACACCCATCATTTCTCCTTATCTAAAACATCGAACCAACAGCCGTCATCAAGACATGCACTAAGGACACCAGTCCTACGGATAAGACCGACAGAAGGTATCCTTTGTTGCGTGGAAATGAATAAATGATTCCCAAACCAATGCCAACAACGATAATATCCCACACGAGAAAGACGCTGACCTTCGAGAGGGCCACCCACAGAACGCTCCTGGCGTCCGGCGGAACGAGGGCGGCCAGCGAAAACGATACGAGGATCGACTGTTTGGCCAGAATCAACGGAAGCAGAAGCATGTCACCCACGAGAAAAATGATTTCACCAAAAAGTACGACCGACAGCAACTGTTTGAACGTGGCTCGGCCAGCCATAATGAAGTTGCCCCAAAGATAGGCCAGGGCGGCAATTACCAGCGGTCCAAGCGCCCAGGTGAGTGATCCGAGGATGATGATCGTTGGCGCAACTTTTTCCGCGTTCAAGCCCGGAGGCACGGCAAAATTCGGGTTGTCGGCCGCCCGTCTCTGCAATTCATCAATCTGCATTTGCGCTAGAATTTCGGAGGTGGCCACCATAAACACCAAAATCAAAATCATGTAGGCCAGATACGGCACCAGCACCTTCGGGTCGTTCTTCAGTCGTTCAAAAAAGGCGGACGGTTGTGCGAATACTTCGTACAATCCACGGAATCCAAGTAACGAGTCCCTCTTCGGGGCCTCGACGGCGGTCGTCGAAACCGGCATTTCCATCGAATCCTCCTCCACGTCCTAATTAGACGATTACATCACACCAAAGTTTCACTGCTAACTTGCTTTTTAGCAGATACTTCGACAGTACTCGCCGACCCGGAAAATATTCACACGCCGTTGGTCGGCCGGATCGCCGGGGTTGTCTAAATTCGATGAGCGTGCCTGTCTTCAAGCGACTCGATATACTTTTCGGCCGCGACCGCCGCGGTGGTGCCGTCGCCGACCGCATTGGTGACCTGCCGGACCAGCTGGGCGCGGACATCGCCGCAGGCGAAAATGCCGGGAACGCTGGTCTCCATCCGGTCATTGGTGAGGATATAGTCGCCGGCATCCTTGCGAAGCCCCTCGCGGACCAGACCGGAGTTGGGGCGAAAGCCGATATATACGAAGATGGCCCCGATATCGAGTTTCGAAGTCTGCCCGGTTTTGAGATTCCTGAGCGTCAGGTCGGTGACCTGCCGGCCGTTCCCGTTGATCGATTCTACCACCGTGTCCCAGACAAACTCCATTTTGGGGTTGTCGAACGCTCTTTGCTGGATGATTTTCTGCGCCCGGAGGGAGTCGCGCCGATGGATGACATGGACTCTGGAGCCGTATTTGGTCAAATAGCCGGCCTCTTCAACAGCCGCATCGCCGCCGCCCACGACAGCTATAACCTTGTCCCTGAAAAAGGCCCCGTCGCAAATGGCGCAGTACGACACCCCCTTCCCTGAATATTCCACTTCGCCCGGTACACCCAGTTTGATAGGTGAACCGCCGGTCGAGATAATTACCGCTTTGCCCCGAAAAACATTCCCCGACTCGCACCGCACCACCCGGTCCTCTCTCTCGCAATGGATTTCGGCGACTTCCTCCAGAGCGATTTCGAGGCCGAACTTCTTGGCATGTGATTCAAACCGGGCGCCCAAATCGGCTCCGGTGATATGCTCGAAGCCGGGGTAGTCTTCCACTTCACCGGTGACCGCAATCTGGCCGCCGGGGGTGAACTTTTCGAGGCAGATCACTTTTCGCCGTGCTCGCGCCACATACATACCGGCGCACAATCCTCCGGGGCCGCCACCAACTATGACTACATCATATTCTTTTTCCGTCGTCATCTACCTTTCCTTTCATTCCAACAAGGGGGACAATATACGTCGATTTCCCCGGCTCTACCAGTCAATCCCCTTCTGGGCCAGAATACCCTTCCGATAGGGATGCTTTATTTCCTTCATCTCAGTGACCAGATCGGCCCGTTCAGTGAGCCAATCCGGGGCGTTCCGCCCGGTGATCACCAGATGCTGACGCTCCGTCCGGGCCGAGAGTAAGCTCTCCACATCCTCGCGGGAGACCAGTCCCAGATCAAGCGCGACATTGAGTTCATCGAGAACAATGAGAGGGTATTGATCCGCTTTGATCTTATCAAGGGCCAGGGCGATGCCTTCGCGAGCGGCCCGACAATGGGTCTCGAAATCCTTCTCGTCATCGACTATGCCCACAAAGCCTTCGCCAATGACGTGAAGTTCCACCAGCGGCTCGAGCTTTCGCATACCTTTCAGCTCGCCGTACTTCCAGCTCCCCTTGACGAACTGGACAACGCAGACCCGCCAGTCATATCCCACCGCCCGGACACACATACCCAGAGCCGCGGTGGTTTTACCCTTCCCATCACCGGTATAAACTACCAAAAGACCTTTTGATGCCTCGGCCACTTCAAACCCTCCAAACTAGTAATATATCAAACCAGCCGGCCCATGGATACGATTTTTTTTATAACTTCCTCTTTGGCGGAAGGTTATGGGCGACAAGGGGGTCAGGGCCTTGTGAAAAAAATAACGAAATCTTGTTGACAACAGGGTCGATCTTACCGTTAATACGGGTATAGAGAGTTGTTCTGCAGTATTTGTTGGGATTAAGCCCTCAACCGGGCATACGCAGAAAGAAGGAAGTCATGCAGTTCACGAAGGCCGAAGAGTACGGGATGTTTGGCGTATTGTATTTGGCCGAGAAGGACCGGTCGGTCGTTACGCCCCTGTCTGAGATTTCTCACGCTCAGCAGATTCCTGAGAAGTTTCTGGCGAAGATCTTTCAGTCGCTGTCAAAAGCCGGAATAGTCCGTTCTCATCGGGGCGTCCGGGGAGGGTTCACCCTCTCACGCGACCCCAAGGATATCACGATCAAAGAGGTGCTGGAGACGATTCAGGGGCCTTATTTCCTGATGAAGTGCCTTAAGGATCGAGATGCGTGCATACGCCGTCCGGAGGAGTTCTGTGCGTTGCGCGAGGTGCTGATGATCGGTCAGAAGAAACTGGTCAGCGTTTTTGAACAGTATTCGCTGGCCGACATGGTCGAGTGGCAGAATCGCCGGACCGTGACCCGGTAGGTGATTACCGCCGGACATCACCAGGATCCGATTTACATTCGGTCAATTGCTTTGTATCTTCGTCGCTGAACTGATTACTGGACGCAAAGGATTGACAACCATGGGTGTAAAACCGGATCGCTGGATCATCGAAATGTCCGAACGGCACGCGATGATCAGCCCGTTCTCAGCCGAGCAGGTTCGGCAGGGGATCAGCTTTGGTACTTCCTCATACGGATATGATTTCCGCCTGGCCGATGAGTTCAAACTCTTGAAGCCAGGCATCGATCAAGTCATTGACCCCAAGCAGGACAATCACGCCTTTTTCGACGATGTCACGGCCAAATCAGTGGTTATCCCGCCCCGGTCGTTCATTCTTGCTCGGTCGTTGGAGTATTTCAGGATCCCCCGGAATATTATCACCGTCTGTTTCGGCAAATCGACATATGCCCGCTCCGGGGTGATTGTAAATGTGACTCCGTTCGAGCCGGAATGGGAAGGGTTTGCCACGCTCTCATTAGCTAATACCGCCCCCCTGCCGGTCCGGGTGCACGCCGGGGAAGGGATTGCCCAGCTGTTGTTTCTTGAGGCAACCGAGGTTTGTACAACGTCGTACAAGGACAAAAAAGGAAAGTATCAGGGACAAGTGTCGATAACTTTGTCCAAAGGGAAATAATATACCGAAAATCGGGTTGGGCACGAGCCGACCCTGGAGATATGACATGACGACCGAAACGAAACAGATGGCCGATACCAAAAACAAGACCACCAGCAAGCGGCGGATGGTGACGATCGATGGCAACACCGCCGCGGCGTACGTATCGCATGCCGTCAATGAAGTAATCGCGATCTATCCGATCACCCCATCTTCGAATATGGGAGAGATATGCGACGCGAAATCCGCCGCCGGAGAGAAGAATCTCTGGGGAATCGTTCCCATTGTAGTGGAAATGCAGTCCGAGGCGGGAGCGGCAGGCGCGGTCCATGGCGCGCTGACCACCGGCGCATTGACCACGACCTTTACCGCCTCGCAGGGTCTGCTTTTGATGATTCCGAACATGTTCAAGATCGCCGGCGAATTGACGCCGACCGTTTTTCACGTTTCGGCTCGGGCGGTGGCCTCGCATGCGCTGTCGATCTTTGGCGATCACTCCGATGTCATGGCCTGCCGATCAACCGGATTCGGGTTGTGGGCCTCCGGATCGGTGCAGGAAGTCATGGATTTCGCCCTGATTGCACAGGCAACCTCGCTGGCCAGCCGGATTCCGTATATCCATTTCTTCGACGGCTTCCGTACTTCGCACGAGGTTCAGAAGGTTGAGGAGATCACGTTCGACGACATGCGGGCGATGATGGATGAGCGGCTGATCGCCGACCATCGCGGCCGCGCCCTCTCCCCCGATCGACCGACGATCAAGGGAACATCGCAGAACCCGGATGTGTTTTTCCAGAGCCGGGAAGCGATCAACTCACATTACATCGCCGCGCCGGGGATCGCTCAACAGATGATGGACAAATTTGCGTCGCTGGTTGGACGGCAATATCATCTCTTCGATTACTACGGCCACTCCGAAGCCGAGCATGTGGTCATCGTCATGGGCACGGGCGCCGAAGTGATCCACGAGACCGTCGATAGTCTGGTGGCCAAAGGTGAGCCGGTTGGTCTGATAAAGGTTCGACTGTATCGCCCATTCTCGGTTGAGGCGTTTGCGGCGACCCTGCCACGGACAGTTCGACGGATCACGGTTCTGGATCGGACCAAAGAAGCCGGCGCGGTCGGCGAACCGTTGTACACCGACGTGCAGACAGCCATCAGCGAATCCACCGAACGCGGTCTGATTTCGTCGCGACAAATTCTCGTCACCGGCGGCCGATACGGACTTGGCTCCAAAGAGTTCAACCCACCGATGGCGAAGGCGGTTTTTGACAACCTCAAAGCCAACTCACCGCGGAATCATTTCACCGTGGGCATCACCGACGATGTCACCCACCTCTCGCTGGACCCGGACTGGTCGTACGATCTTGAAGGGGATAATTTCCGGGGTCTGTTCTTTGGCCTCGGTTCCGACGGCACGGTTGGGGCCAACAAGAATTCGATCAAGATTATCGGCGAGAACACGGATAACTACGCCCAGGGGTATTTCGTGTACGATTCGAAGAAGGCGGGCGCGGTCACCGTGTCGCATGTCCGGTTCGGCAAGGATCTGATCCGCAAGCCGTATCTCATCCGCACGGCCCAGTTCGTGGCCTGCCACAATTTCTCGTTTGTCGAGAAATACGACATGGTGGATAAATTGATTGAGGGCGGCACATTTCTATTGAACTCGCCGTATTCGGCCGAGGAGGTCTGGGATAAACTGCCGCGCGAACTGCAACAGCAGATCATCGACAAGAAAGCTAAATTTTACATTATCGACGCGATCAGCATGGGCAAGCAACTCGGCCTGGGCGCCCGCATCAATATGATCATGCAGACGGCGTTCTTTGCCATATCCGGGATACTGCCGGCCGACAAGGCGATTGCCGCGATCAAGAAGGCGATCGACAAGACGTACGGCTCCAAGGGTGAAAAAGTCGTGCAAATGAATTACAACGCGGTTGACGCGACGGTCGCGGGGGTTAAGGAAGTCAAATACCCCGGCCGACCGACCTCATCCTTCTCGCGTCCGCCCATTGTGCCCGATGACGCGCCTGAGTTCGTGAAATCGGTGACGGCGGAGATCATAGCCGGTCGCGGCGATGACCTGCCGGTGTCGGCTTTCCCTGACGACGGCACATATATCACCGGCACGACCCAGTACGAGAAGCGGAATATCGCGGTCGATATCCCCGTCTGGGAGAAGGAACTGTGTATCCAGTGCAATGTGTGCGCGATTGTTTGCCCTCACGCGGCGATCCGCCCGAAAGTATATGATAAGAAATTCCTCGAAGGGGCGCCGGCGTCCTTCCAGTCAATGGACGCCCTCAAACCGCTTACGGGGATGCTGTACACGCTTCAAGTGTATCCCGAAGACTGCACCGGCTGTGAGATTTGCGTGATGGCCTGTCCGGCGGTCAAGAAGGATGCGGCCGGACAGAAAACCGATTTCAAAGCGATCAACATGGCGGTTCAGGCGCCGATTCGGGTCCGCGAGCGGGCCAACGTCAAGTTCTTCGAGACCATCCCCGAAGTTGACATCAAATTGATCAACATCGAAACGACCAAGGGGTCACAGTTTGTCAAACCGCTGTTTGAGTTTTCGGGGGCCTGCTCCGGTTGCGGCGAGACGCCGTATGTGAAGCTGGTCTCGCAATTGTACGGTGATCGCGCGCTGATCGGCAACGCCACCGGTTGCAGTTCGATTTACGGCGGCAACCTGCCCACGACTCCGTACTGCTCGCGCGCCGACGGCCGCGGCCCGGCCTGGTCGAATTCGCTGTTCGAGGACAACGCCGAGTTCGGTCTCGGCATGCGCCTCACGGCGGACAAGCTGAAGGATTATGCTCAGCAACTGGTGAAGAAGCTGGTTCCCGACATGTATGAGGAGCTAAGCGCTGGAGACCAGAAATCGCAACAGGGGATCGAAGGCCAGCGCCTGATTGTCGAGAAACTCCTTGCTCGTCTTGACAAGATGAGCCGCAGTGACGAGGTCCTGGCGCTCAAGAGCATCGCCTGGTTCCTGGTGAACAAATCGATCTGGGCAGTCGGCGGCGACGGCTGGGCGTATGACATCGGATTTGGCGGGCTGGACCATGTCCTCGCCTCCGGCATGAATGTCAACGTAATGGTGCTCGATACCGAAGTATACTCAAACACGGGCGGACAGATGTCCAAGGCCACGCCGCGCGGGTCCACCGCTCAGTTTGCGGCGGCCGGCAAGCCGACGCCCAAGAAGGACCTTGGCCTCATGATGATGTCCTACGGCAATGTCTACGTGGCCCAGGTGGCGATGGGCGCAAGTCACAATCAGACCGTCAAGGCGTTTGTGGAAGCCGAGAAGTTCAACGGGCCGTCGCTACTCATCTGCTACTCCCACTGCATCGCGCACGGCATCGACATGGCTCACGGTCTGGACCAGGAGGAGATGGCCGTCAAGAGCGGTCACTGGCTGTTGTACCGCTATAATCCCGATCTCATCCGCCAGGGAAAAAATCCGCTCCAGTTGGACAGCAAAGAACCAACGATTCCGTTTGCGCAGTATGCATTCTCCGAAAATCGGTACCGGACTCTGCTGACGCGCGACCCTGAGCGGGCGAAGCGGCTGGTGGCGGAAGGCCAGAAAGATTGTGATCGGCGCTGGAATCTGTATCGCCAGCTGGCGACTATGGACTACAGCAAGACGGCCGACTGATCAATTTTCGCACAATAGTTGAAGGCGGATCGACCCAGATCCGCCTTTTGTGCTCTCTGCGACCATTCGGTCGCCGCGAAGCGTCAAGGAACAACCCATCCTCTCCGATAATCCAAGAAAAGCAATCGTCGTGTCGGCAGAATCGGGAGGTTACATGCGTACCAGGATCTTGGTGGCGCTCGCCATTGTGTTTGCGCTGGGTTCGACGGCCGCGGTGTGCGCCGGAGAAACCGAACGGGAGATCGTCAATCGTTATGTCAAGAAGTTCGAAAAGAAGCGAATCAAGCATACCGGCTGGCTGTCGCTCACTTTCAATCTGAATCGCTTGAATCGCGACAACGACTACAACAAATTTGCGACCTACCAAAATTCCCAGTTTACCGGAGCGACATTCAAATGGCTGAACACGGGCCAGATATTTGGAGCGGACTTCGGCGCTATCATTTACAACAAGCTGGCTTTCACCATCGGCGGTGAATACTGGATGACACTGGGGCAGTCGTTCCAGGGAACCTACACGTACACGCCGCCGGTTGGCGCCTCGACGCAGATCACTGATCCGGCGTCGTCGATCTCCGTTCACGGGCTGGTTACCGGATTGCAGTATTATATCCTCAATCATCCATATGATCTTGTTGGTCATGCCCCGACCAACAAACCGGTGGTGAAAGTCACCGGGCAGGTTGGATTTTATCGGACCAGTTGGAAGCTCTGGTCGCAATATGAGAACATGAATCTCTCTACGGCGTCGCCGGAGCCGTCCAACACCAGCTTCACGGGCTCGGCCGCCGGATTGATCTTCGGAATGGGCGTCGATTACCCGCTGAAGGTTGCCGGCCTTTCCTTGGGCGTGGACATGAACTATTTGTGGCTGAACTTTAAGAAGGTTTCGTGGTATAACAGTGCAGACCAGGAAGTCGTGGCGTCGTGGAACGGCACGCCCCAGGGCAGAATAGTTATGGGCCTGTCGGGCGTTCGAGGGCGGATAGAGCTGAAGAAGCATTTTACCTGGTAGATCCGGTTTGTCATTTCGGTTGACAGCCGGACCACGAAACGTATCTTGGCACAGATTTGCAACCGTAATGACTGGAGACGATAGCTTGAAGTTTCAACGATCCCTGTTCAGCCCGGCGGTGTGCATGGCCGCCGGACTTTTGTTTTCCGGGGTGGCCTTTGCGGCCACGCCCAAAATGCCCGCCGCCAAGGCCGGCACGATCGGTACCCCCGCCGGAAAAATCGCCTTTATGAGAGAGCGCGATATCTGGGTGATGGACGCCACCGGCACCAATCCACAGATGATTACCCAGGTAAAGAACGCCGACGGTCGCATGACCTGGGCGCCGGATGGACGGCGAATTGCGTTTACCTGGTCGGGGTATGTCGATGCCCGGCTTCCGGGAGGCGAAGGTGGGCGGCATAAAGTGTATGACATCTTCATCGCCTACCTCGATTCCGCAGAGAAGAAGAACACCAGCTGGTGGCGGCGGATAACGAGTGACCTTGGTAGCCGTGATCCGGAATGGTCGGCTGACGGGAGTCGCATCCTTTTTACGAAGGACCTGAATGCGAACATCGTCAATGCCGCAAGCCCGAACTACCAGATCTGCACGATGGACCCGGACGGCGGATCGTTCCAGATTCTCCGCAAGGACTGGCAGATGAGCGCCGGATGGATGCAGGCGCCGACCGCCAGCCCGAAAGGGGACGTGGCGTTTGTATTGTTCACGCCCCAGCGACAGGACGAAGGCACGACTTATAACGCCGCAGGCATCGCGATTCGGCCGATGACGAGCTTTATGGCGCCCATGGACAGTCTGGCGGCGATGTGCAAGCGGGTTCCCCAGGCGGTGGCCCCCTGCTGGTCTCCTGACGGCAAGTGGATCGCGTGGATTGACAACCGGCTCACCGACGGCGGCCTGTATATCGGAACGCCCGATTTCAAGGAACAGTATCTGGTCTTTTCGCCGCCGGTCAGCACCAATCTGACCACCTACCAGCCCTCATTTTCGGCTGATTCAAAGTGGCTGACATTTGGCACGACCGATGGGTCAATCTGGATTTGTGATATCACGGGCAACGGCGCCAAGCGCATAAGCGGCCCCGGCTCGGATATGGGCCCGGCCTGGTCGAAAGCGGCCAAGAAGTAGCCTCGAAATTGCCTTACAAAAGTGTAGCCGCCGAGTAGCAGTACCCGGCGGCTTTCTTTTGTGTCTATCGGGGATCCGGTTAGAGGTTCTTCCAATCGGTGAGCATCTGTGTCAAAAGGCGCACCCCGAAGCCGCTTGCTCCTTTGGGGGTGTACGGCTTGCCGGCATATTCCATGTCCATCCAGGCGATATCGATATGGAGCCAGGGCCAGTCACCGATGAAGTTCTCCAGAAAGGCCGAGGCGGCGATCGTTCCGGCGGGACGGCCGCCGGAGTTGACCAGGTCGGCGATGGATGACTTCATCTGCTCCCGGTGGTCATCCCAGATCGGCATATGCCAGACCCGCTCGGCGGTGGTTTTGGAGGCCGATTCGGCCCGCTTTACCAACTTGTCATTATTCCCCAAAATAGGCGCCCCGGCATATCCGAGGATGAACAGGGCCGCTCCGGTCAGGGTGGCTACATCGATGACCGCCTGCGGGTCCAGCCCCCTGGCGTAGTCGAGGGCGTCGGCCAGAATCAATCGACCTTCCGCGTCGGTGTTGATCACCTCGACGGTCTTGCCGTTCCTCATATGAAGGATATCTCCCGGTCGGGTAGCTGTTCCCGACGGGAGATTTTCGGTAATCGGCATGAGCGCCACGATATTCAGCGGGAGTTTCAGACGAGCGGCCGTAATAATGGTCGCCAGCACCACCGCTGAACCGGTCATATCCTGTTTCATCTCATGCATGTTCTCGGCCGGTTTGAGCGATATCCCGCCGGCATCGAAAGTGACCCCCTTCCCCACCAGCACGATCGGCTTCTGGCGGGCGGGTCCCTTCTGATATCTAAGCATGACAAATCGCGGCGGTTCGACCGAACCTTTCGATACGCCCAGAAGTCCGCCCATCTTTTCTTTGGCGATCCCCTTTTCATCGAGGACCTGGCAGGACAGCTTGTACTCCTTCGCCCACTTTTGAATTTTCTCGGCATACATGGTCGGGGTGAGATCGTTGGGTGGAGTTGCGGAGAGCCGGCGCACCATCAGTTGGCCTTCGGCGATGATTTTTCCCCGTTCCACTGCCCTGGTCAGCCGGGTCAGCGCCGCACGGCGGGAGACGACAAAAGTTAGTTCCGACAATTTGGAGGTGTCCTTCGCGGCCTCGCCGGATTTGTAATCGAGCAGTTTATACCGTCCGAGGGCGTGGCCTTCAACCGCCGCCTGATAATAGGCGGGGTTATCGTACCCGTCCAGAATCACCGCGGCTTTGACCGACGATGACAGCGTTTTGTGCCGCGAGGCGTGACCCAGGGCCTTGCGGATGGCATCGGCCGAGAGCTTCTTCTTCTCGCCCAGTCCCACCAGTAGAAGACGTCCGGCCCGGAACCCGTGCGGATGAACGACCACGGCAATTTCTCCGTCTTTGCCGCCGAATTCCCCCGACCGGAACAGTCCGTTGATCGCTCCATTGGTGAGTTTATCAACCGACTTGAGAGCCGGATCGGTAAGCTTTTCGCTCTGCGGCGTCAGGTACACGATTGCGTCGACGGTCAGCGTGGCGGGGTTGGCAACAAGCGTTGAATATTTCACAGTCACTCCTTCGTTTGGCCTAAGTGTACATGAAAACGTGGACTACCGCAAGCGAGGAATTGAGGCGGGCTACTATTCCAACCAGACAACCTTGAACAAGAGAACCGAAAGCGTCACCATGACCACGCAGTACGAAACCAGTCCGATTAGTTCGGACGACATAGCGGCAAAGCCGCCGCCGGTGAGGGCTTTGTCGGACGCGGCAATCAGCCACCAGAGCGGGACCAGAAAGATCGGCAAACTCAGGACAGCGAAAAGCGGCCCTTTCACCGCGGCTTTTGAGACGATGGCCGCCACCAGCGTGGTGCCGGCACAGAGGGCAATCACGCCCAGCAACAGCACAAGCATGAACAAGGCCCAGTGTTCGGAGGGCGCGTCGGTGAAGACAAAAAACAAGGGGCCAATGATGGCCGCCATGCAACTGAGAAGCGTGAGATTGAAGGCAAATTTCCCGACATAAACAGCATCCGGGTCAGCAGAGAGGCGAAGGGCCAGAGAGGTTCCCGCCTCCTCTTCCCTGACAAAGACGTGGGCCAGCCCGGCCATGGCGGCGAAAAACATGATGATCCAGAAGACGGCGGCCAGCAGGCGAGGCGCGAGACTCCCCTGACCGAGCGAAAATTACACCGCTACCAGCGAAATCACCCCGAACATCAGGATGGTATTGAGCGCATACTTCGTGCGCAGTTCCAGCCGGAGGTCCTTGGCGAAGATAGCGTATGCCTTAGTCAGAAAGTGCGCAGACGGTTCGGGCAAGGCCGTACTCCTCCTTTTCGTTGGTTGCAATGACCACGATAGATTTACTGCGGTACTCTTCGATGATACCCGCCACGATCTTCTTCCCGGCCGCGTCCAGATTCGAGCTGGGCTCGTCCAGAAACAAAAACGCGGGCTCTTTTAAGAGCGCGACGGCGTATTTCAGACGCTGTTTCATCCCCGATGAATAGGCGCGCACCAGATCGTTCCCGCGCCCCTCCAGCCCCACCCGTTCCAAAAGCTGATTTATTCGCTTGCCGGGGACAGTGCTTCCGGCCACGGTGGAAAAGAAGATCAGGTTTTCTTCGGCGGTGAGCTGGTCGTATAGATTCAGATACGGACCGACCAGAGACGATTGAAGGCGAACAGCATCCTCGTCGAGCGTTCCGCCACCTTTGAGGTACTCGATCTTGCCGACAGAGGGCCGCTGAAGCGCGAGCAGGACCATGAGCAGGGTCGTTTTGCCTGATCCGTTGCGGCCGGTCAGGGCGATGGAGTCACCGGTGGCGAGAGAAAAGTTGATGTCGGCAAATACCTTGCGCGCCCCGAAGCGCTTACCCAAACCGCGAACCGTCAACTCATACATGGGGGGCAATTAACGCCGATTCGGCGTTAACGCAAACCAAAAAAAGATGGGGGGGAATGGACGCCTTTCGTTTGGCGCCGACCGCCGCGGCGCTATCCTTGATGCGGTAGAGGCGTTCGACCGGGACCGTATAGAAATCGCTGGTTCCGCCGCCTCTGACCCGGAACGTGAATGATTCCTTGAAAGCAGTCTTGATCCTGTCCTTATTGACAATGACCACCCCTTGGGCGGTCGCCGACGGCGCAATACGAGTGGGCAATTGCACGGAGAAACTCTTGAAGGCGGTGTCCGCCACCCTCAGTTCCAGTTCGCGGTCACTCTTGTTGACAATCTGAAAGACCGACCGCCGACGGGGCTGAACCGTGAATTGGGAAACATCGACCCGCCACGGCTGTACGATCAGCGGCGTTGCCGTTTCCGGCTGGACAAGAATTTCAGACTGGATGGTGACACCTACCCGCTCGGCCGGAGTGTTGACCTGCAGATAGGGGTGTTTTTGTACGTTGCCCACAAATGACTTGGTCGAGAAGATAATGTCAAGCCGGGTGCTGTCGCCCGGAGCAAGGACTGAGTCGGTCAATGGCATTTGCGTACACCCGCATCCCGGCACAACCTCGATAATGCGCAGGGTATCGTCGCCGACCGACTTGATCCAGAAGGAATGGGTGGTGGTGGCGTTCTGAATCACCTTGCCGACATTGAAAGTGTCGTTTGGAATTTTGACAGCCGGTCCGGCGACGACGGCGACCGGTATGCCCACGCCCAGAATCAGTATGGTAGTTCGAATCAGAGTCAACATCACTCCAGATACCAGCGGTCAAGTAATCGGCCGGAACAGCCGTTCCCAGCGCACTTTCTCAAGAAAGTGAACCACGTTGAACCAGAAAAGTCGCGGGACCGACAGCGGATCGGATATCGACACCTCGGGCGATCCCAGCTTGGCATACGTTGAGTCATCCTTGGCGGGTTCGTACCATGACCAGTGGACGGCCATCGCTTCACCCAGAATTGCGTCGCGGCTGACGGGTCCCCAGTATCTCGAGTCGTAGGAATTGTCCCGATTGTCCCCCATCATGAAGTAATGGTCCGGTGGAACTACATACGGGCCGAAGAAGTCGCGGGTATCCCGCTGGTCGGCCTGGCGCACTTTGGTCAGATGGATACCCTCGTTATCACCGCCGAACTTTCCCTTCGCCGGTCTGGGCTGGGGCTGGCCGTTGATGAAAACTACGGTATCGCGGACTTCGATCGTGTCTCCCCCTACTGCCACGCATCGCTTGATATATTTGGTGACACCGTCGCCGGGAAAGATGAAAATGACCACGTCACCACGCCTGGGATCGTGAATCGCCGGTAGCCGCAGGTTGGTCAGCCATATCCGGGCGCCATACACGAACTTATTGGCCAGCAGGAAATCGCCGACCAGGAGGGTGTCTTCCATCGAGGAGGACGGGATTTTGTAGGCCTCGACCACCGACGTCTTGATCATCAGCGCCAGTACGATCGCGATGAGGAACTGTTTGGTATTATCCCACAGCGCCCCGCCCGGGGAGGGTCTGCTTTTTCGGGAGTCGGATCGTCCTGACATCAAGTTTCCTTTCTACCGTTCCACAATTCCTTATACGGAAGCACTAGCGCAGAGATTCATAGGTCGCCCGCTCACTGGCCCCGGATCTCGCGTATGACGTCATTGTACGAAACAAAGACTATCAGCGCCACCAGAATGAGAAGTCCCACCTGCTGGGCCACCATGCGCACCCGCTGGGAAGGCGGCTCGCCGCGAATCTTCTCGAATAAGAGAAACATGAGGTGGCCGCCGTCAAGGATTGGAATCGGAAGCACGTTCAGCACCGCCAGATTGACCGACAACAGGGCCATGAAGAAGATCAAGCTGACCATCCCCTTGCTGGCCTCTTTGCCGGATTGCCGGGCAATGAAGATGGGCCCGCCGATCAGCCGGGTTGACACCTCACCGGCCACCAGATTCTTGACAAACTTCACCGTCTCCCACACGATCACATGGGCGGTGATGAAGCCGCGGCTGGTCGATTCCCAGAGCGAGAATTCATCGTACCTGATCGGCTTCTGGCCGAAGCCGATGACACCGACGCTGTCCATCCCGCCCTGCGCGTTTGGAAATTTGTCCACCCGGGTTGTGATGGTACGGGTCATCGTGTCAACTCCGCGGACCCAGGTGAGCGAGAGCGGTTCGGCAAGGTGGCGATTGATGCCGGCGCGAAGGGAGTCGTATTCAACCACCGGTTGGCCGTCGAGGGCAATGATGACATCGCCGGTCTGAAGTCCGGCGCCTTGCGCCGGGAAATCTTTCGTCACCTGACCGACGATTATCCTTTCGTTGTCAAACACCGGCTGGCCGCCAAAATAGAA
>JACRAV010000407.1 GCA_016213305.1 Candidatus Zixiibacteriota bacterium
GGGCCAACGGAGCGATCGCGGTTATCGGCGAACGCGCCGGCTGCGAGGGCATCGCCAATCATGTGCAGGTGCCGGATATCCGGAGCGCCATGGCCGAAGTATCCGCTCGCTTCTATGGTTTCCCCGGACTCAATCTGAAGGCCATCGGAGTCACCGGGACCAATGGCAAGACCACCACCTGTTTCCTGATAAAGAAGATTCTCGAGGCCGCCCACAAGCCGGCCGGTCTGGCAACATCACTAGTGTACGACACCGGCACCGACAAGTTCGAGGCCGACCGCACCACCCCCGAATCGCTCGATATGCAACGGCTATTGTACCTGATGAAGCGGAATTACTGCCTGTATGCGGCGCTCGAGGTGTCGTCGCACGCCCTGGTCCTGCATCGGGTTGATTTCATCAATTTTCGGGTGGCGGTCTATACCAATTTCACGCGCGACCACCTCGACTTTCACGGCACGATGGAAAACTATTTTCAGGCCAAGGCGCAGTTGGCGCGCCGTCTGGAAGGCCCCCTTAGTTACGCCGTGATCAATCTCGATGTCCCCGAATTCCACCAGTTGTTCGGCATCCTTCGGTCCCCCTTCCTGACCTTCGCGCTTGAGGATCGGACCGCGGACGTCTATTGCGCCAACTATGAGTTGACGCCCGATCAGACCATGTTCGATCTGGTGACGCCGGTCGGCACGCAGACGGTCACACTCAAATTGCCCGGTCGGTTCAATCTGATCAATGCCATCGGCGCCGCCACGGCGGGGCTGGCCTGCGGCACTGATCTCGATTCGGTGATTCAGGGACTCGAAGCGGCCATGCCGATTCCGGGCCGGCTCAACACGATCAAGTGCGGCCAGCCATTCGCCGTCTATGTCGATTATGCTCACACGCCGGACGCTATCGAACGGCTCTGCGACACGGTCAAGGAATTGAGCAAAGGGAAGCTACATCTGTTGTTTGGATGCGGCGGCGACCGGGACCGGGGGAAACGCCCCCTGATGGCCCAGATGGCGATCGCCAAAGCGGATCATGTGGTGGTGACTTCGGATAACCCGCGCTCCGAGGATCCGTTGGCAATTATTGACGAAATCAAGCCGGGGCTGTCGGGGAACAAATACGAAATCATTCCCGACCGGGCCGAAGCAATTCGCACCATCCTGCGCCAGGCGGGGCCGGGTGATCTGGTGCTTTTGGCCGGCAAGGGCGCCGAACCATATCAGGAAATCAAAGGCGTGAAACATCCGTTTGAGGATGCCGCCGTGGCGCGCGAAGCGCTGGCCGAACTGGGATATCGTGAACAGGCAGTGGTTAAGTCGTGATTAGTATGGAATTGAGCGAACTGGCGACAATCACCGGCGGCACGCTCCGGAAGAGTGAGCAGGGCCGTCGCCGCTTTGAGGGGGTATCGATCGACTCCCGCTCGATCGGCTCCGGCCAGCTGTTCATTGCCTTGCCGGGGCAGAAGCTCGACGGTCACGACTATATCGCGCAGGCGCTGGAGCGCGGCGCAGTGGCGGCCATCGCCGAGCGCGGATCATCCCGTGTGAGCGGGATTGCGCCCGACGCGCCGCTCGTGCTGGTCGAACAGAGCCACACCGCCATGATCCGGCTGGCCGAACGATACCGCGATATCGTCCAGGCCCGGCGGATCGGCATCACCGGCTCCAATGGAAAAACGACGACCAAGGAAATTACCTATTCGCTCATCAGCGCCGTCGAAAAGAACGCCTACCGCTCTCCGGGGAATCTCAACAATCTCTATGGCGCGCCGCTCGCCCTGTTTGCGATGCCCAAAGAAACTAAAATAGCGGTGATCGAAATGGGCATCTCTCTGCCGGGAGAAATGGCAAAACTGGCCGAAATCGTGCACCCGCATCTGGTGGCGATCACCAATGTCGGCGCCACCCATCTGGAGTTTCTCGGTTCGGTCGAAGGGGTCGCGCGTGAAAAGATTTCGCTGGTGACTTCCTCCGGTCCCGACACCCAACTGGTAATCAATGCCGACGACGACGTGCTGGTCCGCGAAGCCAGACGGGTCCGGGATGAATTTGTGACCTTCGGCATCCGCAACCAGTCGACCTACCGCCCGGACTCGATCCGTCCCGAACGGGACGGAAGCACGACGGTGGTGATCGAAGGTCACCGCTTCTGCATGTCGTTGTTCGGTGAACATCAGGTGTACAACCTGCTTGCCGGATATGCGCTGTTCCGCACTCTGGGGCTGTCGTTTAGCGATGTTGACACGTCACAGATCGAATTCAAAACAGCCCCGATGCGGGGGCAAGTGCTTAATAGTCACGGCGTGACGTTCGTGATCGACTGCTACAATGCCAACCCGGCTTCGGTGACGCTGGGGCTGAGATCGTTCGGCGCGTACAAAAGCGAAGGACGCCGGATCGTGATCCTGGGCGACATGCTGGAACTGGGCGCCGACGCCGTCACATTTCATCGTGATATGGGACGTCAGGCGGCCGGGTATCAATTCAGCACGCTGGTCTTTGTCGGGCCGCTGTCGCGCGAGGCGTACAATGCCGCGCTCGACGCCGGAAGCACCGCTGAAAATACGTTTCACTTTCCCGATGCCCGTGCCTGTGCCCGCGAGACGGCCGCGCTCTTTCAGGAAGGTGACGCCGTGTATGTGAAGGGATCGCGGGGGATCGGGCTTGAGACCGTGGTCGAGCCGTGGCAGGTGAAAGAGGAGACGATCTGATGCTGTACCATTTGCTGTATCCGTTGTCCAAATACGTTTCCGGATTCAATCTGTTCAAGTACATCACCTTTCGCACGGCGGGCGCGACCATCACGGCGATTATCATTTCGCTCATCCTCGGACCGTTCTTTATCGGGCTTCTCAAGAAGTATCAGGTGGCCGAGACCATCCGGGCCGACGGACCGGCGTCGCATCAGAAAAAAGCGGGCACGCCCACCATGGGCGGGCTGATCATTCTGGCGGGAATCATCGTGCCGACTCTCCTGTGGGCCAACCTGACGAACTTCTATGTGATGGTGGTCCTGCTCGTCACCCTCTGGCTGGGGCTGATCGGGTACATGGATGATTATCTCAAGGCGATCAAGCATCAGAAGAAAGGGATGGTGGCGCGCAAGAAAATGATCGGGCAGATACTGATAGGTCTGTTGTTTGCGCTCCTTATCACCTACATGGCGCCGGGGAATCAGTACGACAACACCACCGGCATCCCCTTCCTGAAGAATTTCGTGCTCAATCTGGGGATTCTGTATATCCCCTGGATAATTCTGGTGATCACGGCTTCCTCGAACGCCGTCAATCTGACCGATGGCCTCGACGGTCTGGCGATTGGCCTGTGCGGGTTGGCTTTTATCGCGTTCGGCGGGATCGTGTACGTGTCCGGCCGTCTCGACTACTCCAATTATCTGCAGATCGAATATTTCCCCGGCACCGGCGAATTGACCATTGTATGCGGGGCGGCGGTCGGCTCGGCGCTGGGATTTCTCTGGTTCAACTCGCATCCGGCGCAGGTGTTCATGGGTGATACCGGTTCGCTCGCTCTTGGCGGGGCGCTCGGGGCGATTGCCGTGCTTCTCAAGAAAGAACTTCTGCTGGTGATCGTCGGCGGGGTGTTTGTCGCCGAGGCCCTGTCGGTCATTCTGCAGGTGCTGTCGTACCGATATCGCGGCGGCAAACGGATATTCAAGATGGCGCCGCTCCATCACCATTTCGAACTTCTCGGCTGGGCGGAATCAAAAGTTGTGACCCGGTTCTGGATCATCGGGGCGCTCTGCGCGCTCTTAACGCTGGCGACTTTGAAAATACGATGACGGCACAGGAAAAAATAAAAGGCCGCAAGATCGGCATCCTCGGCATGGCCCGCTCCGGCATGGCGGCGGCCAAACTGGCCCGCAAGCTGGGCGGTCTGCCGTTTGTCTCCGACGCCGCGCCGCAGGCCGCCGTCCA
>JACRAV010000408.1 GCA_016213305.1 Candidatus Zixiibacteriota bacterium
CAGGGGCGGCAGATCTCGATGGCGAACAAGACACAGTTGCTTGAGGCGATCCGGCAGGCCAATTCATAGAGTTTCAAAGCCGCGTATCTAATCCGACTGTCCCCCTCTCCCTCAATTGACACCGCCCGTCGCACGGCCTATACTTGCGCCGACGAACAGGAAAGGACAAGACAAGCCGAATATGGCCAAACATACAGTAACTCTTATTCCCGGCGACGGGATTGGACCCGAAGTGACCGATTCCGCCGTGCGGGTGATCGAGGCGGCCGGGGTGGATATCAGCTGGGACCGTCAGCTTGGCGGCGTCGCGGCAATTGAGAAATACGGCGAGTCGGTGCCCGATTCGCTGTTGGAATCGATCAAGAAGAACAAGGTCGCGCACAAAGGGCCGTTGACCACAATGGTCGGCAAGGGGTTTCGCTCGGCCAATGTGGCGCTAAGACAGAAGCTCGACTTGTATGTGAACCTTCGCCCGGTAAAGTCAATTGGCGGGGTGCCGACCCGGTTCGACAAAGTTGACCTGGTGATCGTGCGCGAAAACACCGAGGATCTATATACCGGGATTGAAAGCACGATCTCGCCGGGGGTGGTGAATGCCACCAAGGTGGTGACCGAGAAGGCCTCGCTTCGCATTGCGCGGTGGGCGTTTGAGTATGCCCGCAAGAACGGCCGCAAGAAGATCACGCTGGTGCACAAAGCGAATATCATGAAGATCACCGACGGGCTGTTTCTCCGGTCGTTTGAAGAGGTGGCGAAGGATTACCCGGATATCAAAGCCGAAGACCGGATTGTTGACGCTCTGTGCATGCGTTTGGTGATGGACCCCACGCAATTTGATATGCTCCTGCTGGGGAATCTGTTTGGCGACATCGTGTCCGATCTGGCGGCCGGCCTGGTCGGCGGATTGGGCATGGTGCCGGGTGCAAATATCGGCGACGGGTACGCGGTGTTCGAGGCGGTGCATGGCACGGCGCCGGATATTGCCGGCAAAGGGCTGGCCAATCCGACGGCGGTTTTGTTTTCGTCGCTGTTGATGTTGCGTCATCTGGGCGAGGATGAAGCGGCCGACCGAATCTGGAAGGCGGTGGTGCTGACGCTGGCCATCGGAAAGCACCGCACGCACGATCTGGGCGGGACGCTCTCGACCCAGCAGTACACGGATGAGTTGATCAAAGAGATTAAGAGCCGAAGTAATTGAGTAGCATGGCCACTCAACCACCTACCGACGGACTCATGTGCTGGAGTTGCGGGAAGCCGACGGTCTTAGTAGGTCAGGGTCCTTGCGACCCTGACATCCCTGCACAGGGAAGAGAAAATAAGACGTCAGCCTCACAAGGAGGCTGACCTACTGAAGAGGATCATTTACCATGCCTCATCAACCACCAACCGACGGTCTCATGTGCTGGAGTTGCGGAAAACCGACCGGCATACTCGGCAAAGTCACCCGTTCCGATGAATGTCCGAACTGCATGGCCTCGCTCCGGTCCTGTCGCGGGTGCAGGCATTTTGATCCGACCCGTCGCTACCAGTGCCGCGAGAATGTTGACAAGAACATTGTCGATAAAGACAAAAACAATTTCTGCGATATGTTTCAGCCGCGCGACGTGTTCAAGAAGCCGGGGGGGATTTCGACGCAATCGGACACCAAGGACAGCCGGAAGAAATCGTTTGACGATTTGTTCAAGGACGACTAATTGCCAATGAACAAGGTGCTTCCATTTACGTGTTCAGCGTGCGGGGGACCTTTCGATGTTGAACATGGCGGACTGTGTTCGGTGTGCCATCGGCCCTTCTGTATCGTTCATCTCAACAGGTTGATTACAGGGAAAGAATCCGTGTTTTTCTGCGCCGAGTGCGGTAAGGAGCACGACGGGAAAAAGGGGTACCTGAAGTACGGGAGCTTCTGAACCTCTTCTGGGACTATACCACGTGTAGCTTGTAGGTCAAGCGCCCTGGCGCTTGACACCGTTGAACTGCTGAAATTCCCCTGTTCTTAAGACGTCAAGCCGCAGGCGGCTTGACCTACAATTTCGTGCCGTATCCTCGTCGGGTCGAGCGATGACGAGACCCGGCGTCCGGTTTAGGTACGCAAACGTCGCATCTCGACTACGCTCGATGCGACGAAGAAGAGATGTCGGGTAGCTCGTCCCGCTAAAGCGGGACTCGCAACCCGACCTACAATGACTAATCCGGCGATTACCCCTTAAAAACGTACAGCACCAGCACGCAGGTCAGCGCCCATAAGAGCACTGCCATCGCCAGCGGACGGTCTTCGATGAGAATCTCGGTCGGCGAGCCGCCCTTCTCTTCCTTGTGAATGAGATACAAATACCGAAAGATACCGTACACGACAAACGGAATGGTCACATACAAATTCTCGGTGTGGAG